>MNVA01000061.1 GCA_001871325.1 Ignavibacteria bacterium CG1_02_37_35 | reverse complement strand
AAATAATGAAAGGAATAGAGTTATTCGTTCGTTGAGATGGGGGTAGCTGAGGACGGTTTGTTTTCTATTGTTCTGTCCGCCTTTGCAAGCGTATCTTTTAACAAAAATTCGATCTGTGCATTGATGCTTCGCAAATCATCCGCCGCCCATTTTTCCAGGGCGGCATAAATTTTATCGTCTATTCTTAAAAGAAATTTTTTCTTTTCTGCCATTTGTAGTTCTTGCTAACTATTTTTTTGAATAATCTTTTAAAATCCGCCAAACATAGTTGGCACGGTTACCGCTCTTGATTGTTTCCTTTCAATTGCTACGAGTTTGGCAAGCATGATGAGCCACGGATATTTATTAACTAACGGCGATTTGGCGGTGATGGTTATTTCAGCGCTGTCCGTCCATGCAAATTTTGTTGCCATCCGAATTAAGCAATTTTTATCTTCGGTTTGAATTTCAATTTTGGCTTTAAACGGAAAGAAAACAATTTGTACTTTTTCTCCAACCGGAAGAAAGACAAAATTAGCTTTGCGGAAAAGTTTTCGTTCAAAGTGAGCAAAGGAATTCTCGTAGCCCGATTCTCTTATATGCCAATTACTTTTCCAGATACTCGGTTTATAAATCTCCCACTTTTTATCGCCAAAAGTTACTTCCGCGGAATTGCCGAAGAATCCGCGGATCTGCATTGTGCCGATAACTTCTTCAGTAGTTTTTAATTCATAGTATCTTTTAAAAAATGAAACTTGTTTTAACCGTAACGGTTGATTTAAATATTCACTTAGTTCTTTCATTTTAAATCCTTTAAAAGAATTTTTTCTTTCTTAATCATAATCGTAATCTTTTTCATACTCGCTAATCTTTGGCAGAATCTAATTAAATTTCAAATCAAAATGAGTAAGATTAAGAACATGATTATGATTAAGACCGTTTATTACAAACAGTGTACTATAATTTATTGATACAACGTTCCCGTATTAATAACCGGTTGAGCTTGCGTTTCAGAAACGAGCGCAACCAAAAGATTGTTCACCATTGTTGCTTTTTTATCTTCGTCAAGCGTAACGATATGCTGTTCGCTTAAAGCTTTTAACGCCATATCAACCATACCGACAGCGCCCTCAACAATTTTTGCTCTTGCTGCTACAACCGCTGTTGCTTGCTGGCGGCGAAGCATTGCCTGTGCAATTTCCGGCGCATAAGCTAAATGGGTGATGCGCGATTCCATCACTTCAACACCTGCAATTTGCAGCCTTTGCTGCAACTGCTTTTTCATATTTTCGGAAATCGCTAATTGATTGCCGCGGAGCGACTCTGTTTCATCTGATGAATCATAAGCGTATTCCGAAGAAAGTCCGCGTATCGCAGTTTCACTTTGGATGGCGATGAAGCCCTCATAATTTTGTACATCAAACACGGCGCGGGCGGAATCAACAACCCGCCATACAATAACCGCCGCAATTTCAATCGGGTTTCCGTGAAGATCATTCACTTTAATTTTGTCGCTGTTAAAATTGTGAATACGCAGCGAGACTTTCCTTTTTTCAGTAAAAGGATTAACTGCCCAAAATCCTGATTCGCGTATTGTTCCGATATATTTTCCGAAGAAAACCAAAACACGTGAATCATTCGGCTGTACAACCGTAAAACTCCCGAACATAATAAAAAAGAGAAGCATTCCGGGAATAAATATCCAGAGGAAGGCAGGGTCTTCGTTCTTTATCACTAAAGACAATAGGTAAATATTAAGTGCCAGTAGAGCAACAACTAAAAAAAGAACAACAAATCCGTTCACTTTTTTTGCGGATTTTTCGGTAATGGTTTCCATTTTTGAACTCCTTTATTTTTGCTATCACAATGATATCATATTAATATTAAAAAGTTAAGTGTTTTTTCGATTTATTAGCAAAATCGTCTGTTTAGCTTTCAGAACTCCTTTGTATTTCATTTTCCATAAATCTGCTTTGTTGCTATATTTTAATATTCGTTTGAAATAATTTTCTTTTCAAAAAAATAGCGAGTGCAGCTTTTATGAAAAAAATGATTTTTACTTTCTTTCTCCTTTTTCTTGGTTCCCTTCTTCCGCAAACAATTTTTTCACCGAATGGAAATCTCTCTCTTTCATTCAATCTTACCGCCGAAGGAAAACTTTTCTATCAGCTAAGCTTTAAAGGAAAGCAAATAATAAAGCCAAGCGCTTTGGGAATAATGTTAAAAGATGCCCCTTCGTTTGATAAAAATTTTGAGATTATAAAAGTTGATACGCAAACGTTCGATGAATCATGGAATCCTGTTTGGGGCGAAGTAAAAACGATAAAAAATTATTACAAGCAACTGCGCATCACTCTTGCGCAAAAAAATATTTCGGATAGAACATTTGTTCTAACCTTCCGAGTGTTTGATGACGGTCTCGGATTCCGATATGAATTTCCGGCTTCAAAAGCATTTCAATATTTTATTGTTTCAGACGAACTTACGGAATTTAGAATGGCAGGGAATCATAAAGCCTTTTGGATTCCCGGCGATTTTGATACGAACGAATACGAATACACTACTTCAACTTTAAGCGAGATTAACGCAACTGCCGGAAAATATGCTGCAGAACTTTCCGCACACGCACCTATCGGTGTCTCTGCAGTACAAACTCCATTGATGATGAAAACGGCAGACAGTATTTATATAAACATTCACGAAGCTGCTTTGGTAAATTATCCTGCCATGGATTTAATTCTGAATAAAGAAACGCTAACATTTAACGCCGCGCTTGTTGATGATCCGTTGGGCAACAAAGCTTATTTGCAAACTCCGGCAAAAACTCCCTGGCGCACAATTGTGGTAAGTGACCGTGCCGTTGATATTCTTGCTTCAAAATTAATTTTAAATTTGAATGAACCAAACGCAATTGGAAATACCGAGTGGATAAAACCGCAAAAGTATATTGGCGTTTGGTGGGAAATGCACGTAGGTTACGGTACATGGAATTATGCTGATACAACAAATTTAAAATTAAAAGATACCGACTGGAATAATTTAAAACCGAACGGAAAACATTCAGCAAATACCGCAAGAGTAAAGCGCTATATCGATTTTGCCGCTGAACATGGATTTCCTGGAGTGCTTGTTGAAGGCTGGGATATCGGATGGGAAGATTGGTGGGGAAAATGGAAAGAAGAAGTTTTCGATTTCGTTACTCCTTATCCCGATTTTGATGTGCAGGAATTAAAACGCTACGCCGCATCAAAAAATGTTAAACTGATAATGCACCACGAAACTTCCGCATCGGCTACAAACTATGAAAGACGAATGGATGAAGCGTTTCGCTTTATGAAAGAGAATGGTTACGATGCTGTTAAAACCGGATACGTCGGGAGAATTATTCCGCGCGGTGAACATCATGATGGGCAGTGGATGGTAAATCATTACATACACGTAGCAGAAAAAACCGCACAAAATAAAATTATGCTCGATGCTCACGAGCCGGTTCGCCCAACCGGATTGCACCGCACCTATCCCAATTGGCTTGCCTGCGAAGCTGCGCGTGGAAATGAATACAATGCGTGGAGTATCGGTAACGCTCCCGAACACGAAACAATTCTTCCCTTTACAAGACTAATGGGCGGACCGATGGATTATACTCCCGGCATTTTTGAAATTAAAATGAGTTATTACGATAAGAATAAAAAAGAACGCGTACACACAACGCTTGCAAAACAGCTTGCGCTTTATCTTACCATGTACAGCCCGCTGCAAATGGCTGCCGATCTTCCGGAAAGTTATGAAAAATATTTGGACGCTTTTCAATTCATCGAGGATGTTGCTGTGGATTGGGACGATTCAAAATATTTACTTGCCGAACCGGGAGATTATCTAGCCGTTGCACGAAAAGCTAAAGGAAAAGATGATTGGTTCGTTGGCGCTATCACCGATGAGAATGCGCGAACACTAAATATTCCGCTTTCTTTTTTAGATGATAACACCGATTACATTGCAACTATTTATGCCGATGCGCCGGATGCCGACTGGGACAAAAATCCGATGGCGTACGTTATCTTAAAAAAAATGGTTGGTTCAAAAGCTTCGTTAAAACTTTCACTTGCACCCGGCGGCGGAACTGCGGTCAGTTTTAAAAAAGCAACAGAAGAAGAAATGCAAAATTTGAAATAGGGGATTTAAAGGGGCAACAAATCGAACATACAAAAGGTGGATATTCGATAATTTATATTTAATATATAAATTATCTGTTGTGTACCCAAACACTTATGGTTTTAAGTATGTGTTAATTGGATCGTGTTGATACTCGGTCTGAATACTAATGTTTTGTCCATCATCAATAAACGATATAGTGCCGTGTAGGGGCGTCAAGGAAGGAATTAAATCAGAAACTTGGTTTAATCCCTCTTCTATTTTATAGTCTTTAATTCCCGCAAGAATGGAGTTGTTTTCGGGGAAAGAGAACATATTTTTTAAATCACCTGAATAATTTGTCGAGTACAGCAGTACTTTTTGCCCAATTATATCATAAACAACTTCTTTATTCGGTAAATTATAATGATTGCCTGCAGAGATACCTGCAAAGGATTTTGAATGATTCGAAAAATCCTTAAATAGACCAGCATGGTGGTTTGTCTTTGATCCGTGATGAGAAACCTTGATAAAATCAAACTTATAATTACTACTAAATTTGTTCCTCCATTTTTGTAACGAATATTCAATGTTTTTTGTTGTCGCGTCGCTACATAAAATAATATTTGAAGATTGAGACTTTATACCAATAACAATTGACAATAGGTTTTTATCAGGCTCTGTGAACATTTTGTTTAACTCGTATTCTTGTAACCTACGGTCTGCTTGTTTACTAAAATTCATTAAATCTTTTCCATATGGACCAAGTGAAATAATGGTAAGATTATCTGTTGTAAAAATGTTGTGCTCTACAGATAATGATATACACTCTAATTTGTTCATTTGAGATAGTTCGCACATTAAATGATATAGCTTCTTAAAAGCATTCATTTTTCTTTTGGAGCTCAGAGTTGCGGTAATTTCTGATTGGTGAATCCCATATTCATAGAATTTAAATACAGCGCTTTGTTTCTCTAAGAAGTATTTTAATATCTCTTCGAGGCCTGAAAAATGATCATAATCAGGATGTGTTAGACAAATAAACTCAAGGTTGGTAACATTGTTGTCAATTAACAATTGCAGGGTAGGTGATATTGTGTTTGGGTTGGGTTTGTGACAGTCGATTATACCCCATTTTTCAACATTTCCTTCTTCATATTTGAGAACAAAGCTATCTCCATGGCCAACATTCAATAAATAGAGAGTGATTTTCACTTCTCAAACTATTTTTTTTTTAGTTGGTGAAGTAATCTAATTATTTCCTCATCTGGAGAAGCCCATAGAGGTTTTTCTTCGCTCGATTTTTCAATTGTAGTGATGATGGAATTCTTTTCCTCAGTTATGGAGATAATTATTTTGGCACCAACATAATTTGCATTTATATTTTTTAACCGATCCAGACTAAAAATTCTTTCCTCAAAAACTCCATTTTTTTCTATTGAAACAAGACCATAATTGTTTTCAATTTTTTCTACCTCCCCTTCTAATAAAGCGATTAGTTTATGGAACTGGGATTCAGTTTTTGCATGAGGAAGAAAGTAGTTTTCAGAAGATTCTGCTAGGTTTGTTATTGATTTTGGATAAAAAAAAGATTGTATACCTCCTGTAACCGATCCTGATAAAAAAGTTTCAAATGATTTTGAATCTCCTACTGGAAGTGCAAGTGTGGTTCCATTTACAAAATCATATTTCAAGTCTTTAACAATCGCTTCCATTTCTTTATTCTTTCACCGAAAATAGTTCTTCTCTAAACTGAACAGCTTTTATTCTAGATTGTTCTAGAAAGCTATGTAATGTAGAAGAAAAAGTTAAATTGCTTTTTTCATTTTTAAAGATATCTAAATCTAACATAAGTGATGAAGGTGTTATATCATCATATGTCTTGAAATTGGATATTTTGGCTTTTACCTCTTCCTTTTTAAAGGGCCCAATGCTTAGATTAATACCTAAGCCATTATTATCTTGTAATGTTAAACCAATAATTCCAACGTCTTTAATATTTCCTATTGTAGAAAATAGATTTGGTTGTTTGTAGAAAACTTTTTTATATATTTCAACTAAATTATCAAAGGAATCCTTGAACGAGTAAAGGTAAACAACTCTTACACCAAACCTATAACAAGTTTTAGAACCTAGTTCTGTTGAAATTGGCAAAAGATACTTCTTAATTAATTGCTCTGCGGTTTCAATGCTTTCAGCGTTTTCAACCGTCATTCCAAAGTGATCTAAATTAGCAACGAACTTAAAATACTTTTTCTCATTGACAAATGCAAAAGAATCGTCGTTTCCAGTTATGTTGATCTTTTCGACATCATCTACAAATTTATTTAAGGACTTTCTAGCCTCGGTCCTAAATAACAAATTAAATGGGTGTCTTACCTCAACAATCACTTGTTTTACGATATATTGATCTAAGTTTTCTTGAGTAAACATTTTAGTAAGTCTATTTTAAAGTAAAGACAGTTCAAAACTAATAAAAAAATGATAAAATCAAAATTTTCCTAACTAAATTTATATAGCATTATTGAATCCTTATAATGTTGTACTTTTTGTCTGTAAAAAGTAAACTTTCCACAAATTCATGAAATAACCTAAATGAGAACTGTTATGAAAAACTTTATTAGTCCGCTTCGTATTTTACTGTTGACTCTTTTGATCGCAGGATTCAATGGTTGTATCTCATTTCGTTCCGATATTGAAGGAGCGTACAAAGCAAGCGCCGTAAAAAGATCCGATGCCGTTCCCGTAACTGTTTATTTTTATTTCTCACATCTTGTGCAAGAAAAAGGATTCGATGTTGTTCCGAAGATCGTACAGCCGCGCCGTGGATTCCGCGATATCTTCGGTGAAGCGATGAAAGAGATTTCCAACATTCAATCGTTCACAACTTTTACCGATAACGAAAATGATGTTGATGATGTGCCGCGCCGCCGTACGCGCGATAGTTTGAAAACAGCAACTAATTTTACCATTCACATCACTTTTAAAAGAGAGAATTCATTTGCAAAACATTTTCTTGCCGATCTTCTTTCGTATGGAACAGCGACACTAATTCCCGCAGGTTTTTCTTGGGATTATATCGTGACCGCGGAAGTTTCAAACGCTTCGGGAAAACAATTGGCTTCTTACACCCGAAGCGCTTCTCTTTCCAAGTGGCAGCATTTTCTTTTTCTGTTTGTTTATCCCTTTTATCCTGCGGAAGTAAAAATAGAAGAGATTTATCTCGAATCGCTCAGAGATATTTTCAAACAAATAGAAGTTGAAGGTGTGCTGAGGAAATAATATTTCTTGCAACTTTTTTACACACCCCTAAATCCCCTCTCAAGAGGGGACTTTTAAATTCTAATTTTTTATCTGAGTTTGTTTTCCTCCCCTCTTGAGAGGGGTTGGGGGTGTGTTGTTTCATAGCTCTCAATCCACGCTTCAATTTTCTGCAACACACCCTCTAAGCTGTGTCGGACTTCCATGTCATCAAACCGTAAAAAGCTAATGCCAAATTGTTCTATCTTCTTTTGTCTTTCTTTATCGTGTTGTTCATTTCCGTGGTGACTTTCGCCGTCAACTTCTATTGCAAGCATTAGCTCGTTGCAAAAGAAATCAACGAGAAAATTACCGAGCGGTTTTTGCCGGTGAAAATCATACCCTTTTACTTGTTTGTTCTTTAAATAATTCCACAACATAATTTCAGTAAAGGTGCTGTTGTTGCGTAAGTGACGGGCTTTTTCTTTTAACTGCGGATTGTAGGGAATTATTTTGCGTCTCATTTTTATCTCCTCTTTTTATAAAATATTGCGTTTCTCCCCTCTGCAGAGGGACCGGGGGTGTGTTGTTAATAATTTCTAACATGGTCAAGCCAGAACCCAAAATGAATAATGAATATCGAACAAGAAATTTCGAATTATGATCCGCGGCGGCGGATGAGATACTAATTGCATTCACTTCGAAATTCATTATTCCTTGTTCAATATTCGATATTTAATTATCGTTAACATGTTATCAATAGCAATTTTCTAAGAACCTAATCTTAATCATACTCTTAATCCTAATCCTTACACACCCCTAACCTGGACAAGCCAGAACCAATTTATCACATTAGAATGATTGAATGGCTGTATGGTTGAATGAAAAACATCCATCCATTCATTTTCATTCAG
>MNVA01000181.1 GCA_001871325.1 Ignavibacteria bacterium CG1_02_37_35 | reverse complement strand
CGATTACTTTTTCAGGAGGCGAATCTTTTAATAAATAACCCGACGCTCCAGCACACAAAGCATTAAATACTTTGTCATTGTCGTCATACACTGTAAGAATGATAATGAGAGTTGAGGGTGAAAGCTCTTTAAATTTTTCTATACCTTGAATACCGCTCATCCCCGGTAACCCGATATCCAACAAGATCACATCGGGTAAAGCTTCTTTTGAAAACAAAGAGAACGCTTCTTCACACGAAAGAAACGCTTGCGAACAGCGCATCCCTTCGGTTGAGTTAATCATTCCGGCCATTGATTTACGGTAGCGAAGATTATCTTCAACGAGCCAAATATTTATAATGTTTTTGTCCGTGACTTTTTCTTTTTTCAATTAAGAAAACACTTTAAATTAATTTATTGAAATTAGTTTCACTATACCACGTTCGTGGCATTTCTTGCATCATTTGAGAATAAAACGAATTATTGTATTTCATATATTCTACTTCGTTAAAACTTTCAAAATAACCAGCGTTCCATTTCCCAATTTACTCGTCACTTCCAATGCCGCTTTAATATTATCAGCCCGTTTTTGGATGCTCAATAATCCATAATTCTTTTTAACCTTCTCAATATCAAAACCTTTCCCGTCGTCTTGAATTATGATTTTCAGAATATTAGGTTCTTTTAAAAGATCAATGGAACATTTTTTAGCAGCTGAATGACGAATAACATTTGTTAATACTTCTTTATAGATTAAAAAAATATTTCGCCTAACTTCAAGGCTGAACAGGTCTAACCTAATTCCGGGCGAAGAGTTGAACGACCATTCTAACCCGACTAATAATTTTGCTGCGGTTTCTTTCATCTTAAATATTATATCTTCGCCGGCGTCGTTTTTAGGATTGATGAACCAGATAATATCTCTCATCGCATCAATTGTTTCCATAGCGGTTTTACTAATATCCGAAGAGAGTTCGCGCTCAATTTGATTAAGCGTATTACTTCGCAGCAACATTTGGCCATCTACACTAATGCTGCTTAGGTTACTTCCAATTTCATCATGTAAATCACTTGCAATATCATAACGTATTCGTTCAATTTTTAGCAACTGATTCACACGATACTCATAAATCAAAATTCCGAAGAGAATAACTACGACAATCACCATCAGGCGGAACCACCATGTCATCCACCATGCCGGAAGCACAATAATTGAAAGTGAAATTGGCTCACTCCAAACATTATCAGCATTACTTGCCTTAACAAAAAAAGTATATTTGCCGTTCTGAAGATCGGTATAGAAGGCAGTAGTGCGCCTGCCGGCATTCACCCAAACTGGATCAACTCCTTTCAACATATAAGCAAAGTTATGCTTTTGATTTGGCGAAAAGTCCAATGCAGCATATTCAATTGAAATAAAATTTTGATCATACTGTAAAACAATTTCTTTGGTTGAAGCGAGCGCTTTCGGAAGTGCGGCTTCTTTATCAAAGACTCTAAAAGAGGTGAACGCAACAGGAGAAATGATTGTATCAACAACAATTGAATCAGGATAAAAGGCGACAAACCCATTTATTCCACCGAAGTACATTTTGCCCGATTTACTTTTGTAACTAGCACGCCAATTAAATTGATTATGGACGAGTCCGTCAAACACATCATAAACCCGGAAAGTGTTTGAAGCAGGTGAGTACTTTGCCAGTCCATTTAAAGTGCTCACCCACAAATTGCCGCCTTTGTCTTCTTGAACACCGAAGACCACATCATTCGGAAGTCCGTTATACGTAGAGAAATGATAAAACTTACCTGTTTTTTTGTCAAACTTATTAACACCACCACTGTGAGTTCCCACCCAAATAAATCCTTTTGAATCTTGAATGATTGTTGTAACTTTACTTGAGCTTAAACTAAAAGGATTTCTAACATCGGGAACATAATGATATAATTTTTGCTCGTTCGGCGAATAACGAAACAGTCCCTCAAGCCAGGTTCCGATCCAAAGATTTTCCTCTCTATCTTCAAACAAAGCATTTACTGAAAGTGTCAACGGAAAAGAATTGGAATCATTTTTTATAACCGGATTGTAAGAAGTGAATAATTCTTTTTCGCGATCAAATATTTGCAGACCGTCATTTGTCCCGATTAGTAATTGCCCGCGCCGGGTTTCCAAAATTTGCTGCACCCAATTTGAAATTATGCTGTTCGGATTTTTTAAGTCGTTCAGATAGTGTTTAAATTTTTCGGTTTGCGGATTAAAAAGATTCAGCCCTCCATATCTTGTTCCGATCCAAACAGATCCTTTTTTATCTTCGTAGATGGTAACAACATCATAATTTGACAAGCCGTGTTGTTGATCCGAGTAATGATTAAAATGTGAAATAGCGTTGGTGTTAAGATCAATCTTATCAAATCCTCCGCCTCCAAAACCAACCCATAAAGAATTATTTTTTCCCTCACAAATACTGCTGACAACATTACCTCCAAGACTTGATTTTCGTAGGGGAAAACGTCTGTATTGAACAAACGATTTTGTAGCGGGAAGTTCGTTCAAGCCGTCTTCCGTACCAATCCAAATGTTAAAGTTTCGGTCTTCATACATCCAACGGATACGGTTTGAGGAGAGAGACTTAGGATTGTCTTCTTCATTAAGAAACGCACTAAGCACGTTTCCATTAAGCTGTTTTTTATCTGGGAATTTATCATAATAAAATAATCCGCGATAGTCATACGTCCCAATCCAATATTTACCAAAATGGTCTTTCAGTATTTGTCTGATAGGGGTGGTCAAATGACTTTTTTCTTCAGTGGAAAAATTTGGCTGGTGAGTAATTTCAAACGTATTTAAATTTAATAAATCAACTCCGGAAAAAGTTGACAACCAAAGATATTTTTCATCATCATTTAAAAGATGCCAGACACCATTGTTGGCAATCGAGTGAATGTTCGAAACATCGTGTGTAAATTGTTTAAAGGTTTCCTTCTGCGGATTGAATTGGATCAATCCATCGTTCCAAGTACCCATCCACAAAAATCCTTTTTTATCTTCGGTAATAAAGGTAATATTATCCGCTGGAAACTGCATTTTGCTGCTGGGCTTCTTATTGTAAGAATGAATGTTACCCATCTTTCGATTCAATTTATTAAGACCGCCGGTTGTTGTTCCGTACCAAATATTATTTTGATTGTCTTCAAAAAGGCATTGAATATAATCATCTAATGGGGAAGGTGAATCACTCCGCATAAATGTTTCATACATTGAATTATATTTACATACCCCCCCGCCCCAAGTGCCAACCCAAAGCGTCCCGTCGCGACTTTCCAGCAAGCTCATCACATAATTTTCCGGCAGAGAAGTTGAATCCAGCGGAATGTTTTTAAATATTTTAAACGATTGCCCGTCATAACGGTTCAGCCCATCTTTTGTAGCGATCCACAAAAACCCGTCTCTGGTTTGTAATATACAATTAATGGAATTGTTGGATAATCCGTCTTCAATAGTAAGCCGCTCAAACGCAAAAGAACGGAATTGCGCGGTGGTCAATTCTCCGTAGGTGAAGAAGAGGATAAACAGTATTAATATTTTTAGACAAAGTTTTTGCATATCTTAAACACAGAACTGTTCATTAAAATCATTCCTCTTTTTCCACCACCTGAATATTTAACTGCAATCAGGAAAAAAATTAGAAAATCAGTTGATTGATGAATGTTGGAACAATAACTTTATTAAAAAGAACCTTTTTGTATTAAAAAAAAGATAAAAAGAGACGCACTTTATTGAAGTAGTCATTGGTCAGTAGTCAGTAACTTGAAAAACAAATATTTTGCAACTGACTAATGACCAATGACCAATGACTATTGACTATTGACTATTGACTACTACGGTGCGTCTCATAAGCCTTATTTAAAAAGCAATCCCAACCGTAAACTTCTGGATATTTGTTAATCTGCCAAATTTTTGAAATGCATAATCAAACTTGATGGCAAGATTGTCTAACAACGCTTGCTTAACACCAAATCCCAGAGCAAAAGATTCTTCGGACGTTTCAAGAAATAATGATTTATATCCACCTCGCAGGAAGAGAAAATCATTGTATCCGTATTCTGCGCCTGCGTTTATACTTTCATAATTGTCACTTGGGTGCAATGCATCAAGCGCAACCGTAACTTTGTTTTCCTCGCCAATGTGAAAACTGTAGCCAAGCCCAACTCTGAAATTGAGTGGCAGCGGCCAATCTTCTGTTTGAAGATTTCCGGGAATTTTATCATTGTTTCCGGATGTTGTTTGGTCGAGGTCAACAAGAAGAAGATTTGAAGTTCCTCCAAGTTTCATCTTGGTTCCGAAATTAGAAATAGACATTGCTAAAATGATTCCATCAAAAGGAGTAACGTATTGAACGCCAAGGTCTACCGCAATAGCGGCGGCGTTCATTTTCCAGATTGATTGGTAAACAATTTTGGGAGTAAATCCAATTGCGAAATTATCGGTCAGGTTCATAGCATAAGATACTGCAAAGACCGCGTCGGTAGCGGAGAAAAGTTCTCCCGTTCCCTCCGGCCGATCAATAGTGGTAACTTTCATATCGCCATATTCGGAAGAAGTAAAACTGAGCCCCAGGGTTCCCATTTCACCTAGATTAATAAACCCTGCAACGAAGTTATAATTAACGTCTGCAAACCATGAGGTTCTGTCAAACATTACCCCGGTACCTTGTAGTTTTGCCAATCCGGCAGGGTTCCAATAAATTGCGCTTGCGTCATCTGCAAGAGAAACAAAAGCGCTGCCCATTGCCGTGGCTCTTGCACCTTGACTAATCGAAAGGAAAGGAGCCGCAACCGTTCCCTTTTTTGAAACATCTTTAACAGATTGAGAAAAGGTGTTTCCAACAACAATGAATAAAAGAACTGTAATTTTTATTAATGTTTTCATAGTTAGTTCCACCTTATTTAATTACCGCAAATTTGCCAATATGTTCTCCGATACCTTCCGCTTTGACGTGGTAAACGTAAATGCCGTAGGCTATATCCATTCCATCATCAGAGACAAGATTCCATGAAAGAGCGCCGTCTCCGGGAGCTGAATCTTTTGATAATGTTTTCACTAAATAACCGGACATCGTATATATTCTTATTTCACATTTTGCCGGAAGATTAATGAAATCAATTTTACGTTCACCGCGACC
>MNVA01000093.1 GCA_001871325.1 Ignavibacteria bacterium CG1_02_37_35 | reverse complement strand
AGGGGTGACATGCTTCTTCTATTTATTCTAACAATTTTTATAATCATCTTATTACATCCCTCTATGGTTCAGTGATCTCCTCTGTCTTAAGCCCGAAGGGATGTCATTATTTTAACTAATTGTAACCATGCAAATCTCAATCCCGAAGGGGTGATATTATTTTTCTCGAAACTCCATCATTTAATGCGATTTTCATTTCACCCCTTCGGGGTTTAATTCTAACTCGGGACGATCATTCTATAATCATTTCATCCCTTCGGGATTTCATAATTCTTTATCCTTTTCAAACCCGAAGGGTTGATATTATTATAACTAATCACCACAAGAAACACAAACCCCGAAGGGGTGGTATTATTATAACCCGAATCACTACAACAAACACAAACCCCGAAGGGGTGACATGCTTCTTCTATTTATTCTAACAATTTTTATAATCATCTTATTACATCCCTCCATGGTTCAATAATCTCCCCTGTCTTAAGCCCGAAGGGCTGATATTATTATAACACTTATCAATACAAGAACCAAAACCCCGAAGGGGTGGCATTATTCTCGCAATTGAACTACTCTTCAATCCACTCAAATAAA
This sequence comes from Ignavibacteria bacterium CG1_02_37_35, assembly GCA_001871325.1. Lineage (GTDB taxonomy): Bacteria > Bacteroidota > Ignavibacteria > Ignavibacteriales > Ignavibacteriaceae > UBA1563. The sequence goes on along the minus strand of MNVA01000093.1, from coordinate 22,711 downwards.
TATTTTTCATTGTATTCGATTTCAAACTTTTTCAACAAATCCAAATATTCTTGCTTGAAGGTTTTCTTTGCGTGATGTTTTTCCTGGTTTAATATATAATTGTAAACTCTTTCAATATGAGAATGTGAGTAAGAAAACACCCCATAACCCTCCTGCCATGAAAATCTCCCTCTTACAAATTTCTTTTCGTTGATGAAGTTAGATGAATTATTTTTTATGTCTCTTACCAAATCAGCTATTGCCATTGCTGGGCGTAAGCCTATGAAAGCATGAATATGCTCGGGCATTCCGTTAACTATAATTGACTTTTGTTCCTTCCCTTTAATAATGCCCGCAATATATTTATGCAATTCATCTTTCCATTGTTCACGGATTAGGTTTTCTCTTCCCTTCACTGCAAAGACAACCTGTATGTAAATTTGTGAAAATGATCCAGCCATTTTATTTCAACCTCAAGAATTGTTTATGCTTTTGTGTACCGTTTTTATTCTCATTTCATCGACGTTTTTCATGAGCCATCGTTTCACCCCTTCGGGGTTTAATTTTATCATGGAACGCAATCTCTATAATCATTCCATCCCTTCGGGATTACTTCGCAATCTCTATTTATACTCTTCCACCAGCGGACAGGTGCAAACTAAATTTCTATCACCGAAACCATTATTTACTTTAGCGGTAGCAGGCCAAAACTTATTTTGCTTTATCCACGTTGTCGGGAAGGCAGCTTCTTCACGTGAATATTTATGCTTCCATTCTTCTGCGGTTACTGCGTGCATAGTGTGTGGTGCATTTTTAATTACGTTATCTTCTCTATCAGCTCTACCGTGTTCAATTTCATCCATTTCTTTTTTAATAAAGATCATCGCTTCGCAAAAACGGTCTAATTCTTTTTTCGATTCGCTTTCCGTCGGCTCAATCATCATTGTTCCGTGAACGGGAAAAGAAATTGTCGGCGCATGAAATCCATAGTCCATCAAACGCTTCCCGATATCTTCCACTTCAACGTTCGCAGTTCTTTTAAACTCACGCATATCGAAGATCATTTCGTGAGCAACTCTCCCCTTTTCACCGGTGTAAAGAATTTTGTAATACGGTTTTAATTTTGCGGCGATGTAATTCGCATTCAAGATTGCATATTCAGTTGAAGTTTTTAAACCCTCCGATCCCAACATTTTAATATATCCGTAAGAAATGATGAGAACATTTGCGCTGCCGTAAGGTGAAGAAGAAACTGCATGAATTCCTTTTTCGCCTCCGGTTGTAACCACGGAATGTTTTGGCAGAAACGGAACCAAATGTTTTGCAACGCAAATCGGTCCAACTCCCGGTCCACCGCCGCCGTGCGGAATTGCAAATGTCTTATGCAAATTCAAATGGCAGACATCCGCGCCGATACTTTTCGGACTTGTCAATCCTACTTGCGCATTCATGTTCGCGCCATCCATGTAAACTTGTCCGCCGTTCGTGTGAATTATCTCGCAAATTTCTTTTATGCGCACTTCAAACACTCCATGCGTTGAAGGATAGGTTATCATCAATGCGGCTAAATTATTTTTATGTTCTTCAGCTTTTTTCTTTAAGTCGTTAACATCAACATTTCCCTTTTCATCACACTTCACCACGACGACATTCATCCCCGCCATTACTGCGCTTGCTGGGTTTGTTCCGTGCGCGGATGAAGGAATGAGAACTACATTTCTATAGCTTTCTTTTTTATCAATAAAAAATTGTCGGATAACCATTAAACCGGAATATTCACCTTGCGCTCCGGAATTTGGTTGAAGCGAAACTCCTGCAAATCCCGTAATTTCTGCAAGTGCTTTTTCTAATTCCGAAATAATTAATTGATACCCTTCCGTTTGAGATTTCGGCGCGAAAGGATGAATGTTCGTAAATCCCGGAAGGGTAATTCCAAGCATTTCAGCGGCGGCATTTAACTTCATCGTGCAAGAACCAAGCGGAATCATACTATAGGTTAAAGAAATATCTTTATTCTCCAACCGCTTTGCGTAGCGCATTAATTCGGTCTCGGAATGAAATGCATTAAATACCGGATGCTGTAAATAGGAAGAAGTTCTCTCTAACTCCAATGGAAATTTCTTTTCTGGATTTTGAGAAAAGGCATTACTCTTCTTTCCGATTGCTTCTGAAAATATTTCTACAATTTCCTGAACGTCTTTTTCAGTAGTTACTTCACTCAAACTTATCCCGATAACTTTCTTTTCAGAATAATGAAAGTTTACTAATTTATTGTCTGCAAGTGATTTTATTTTCTCAAAAGTATTTTCATCTTTTAAATTGATTAAAAGCGTATCAAAGAAATATTTATTTTTTTGTTCGAAACCCAATTCATTTAATGAAGATTCCAACCGTGCAGTTAAAAGATGAATTGTTTTTGCAATATTTTTCAATCCGTCAGGTCCATGATAGACCGCGTACATACTCGCCATCACCGCAAGCAGCACTTGAGCTGTGCAGATATTGCTTGTTGCTTTTTCTCTCCTGATATGCTGCTCACGAGTTTGCAGAGCCATACGCAAAGCGTGATTCCCTTCCGCATCAATCGAAACGCCGATAATTCTTCCCGGCATAATTCTTTTAAATTCTTCTTTGGTTGCAAAGTAGCCGGCGCTCGGTCCGCCAAACCCCATCGGAACGCCAAATCGCTGTGTCGTTCCAATTGCAACATCAGCGCCGAATTCTCCCGGAGCTTTTACCAATGCTAAACTCAAAAGATCAGCCGCAACCACAACCTTAATATTTTTTTGATGAGCGCCGCTGATAAAATTTTCATAATCAACTACTTCGCCGTCGCTGTTTGGATATTGCAATAAAGCGCCAAAATAAGTTTCATCCATATTTAACTTTTCGAAATCACCAACGATAACTTCGATTCCGTTCGGGTTTGCGCGATTCAATAAAACATCAAGCGTTTGAGGAAAAACTTTTTCATCAACAAAAAACTTTTTTTTAAGAGAGGGATTTCCTGCGTGAAAGAACATCAGCATTGCTTCAGCCGCCGAAGTTGCTTCATCAAGCAGAGAAGCATTCGCAATCGGAAGTGCGGTTAAATCACTAACCATCGTTTGAAAATTTAACAGCGCCTCTAATCTCCCTTGAGAAATTTCAGCTTGATACGGTGTGTATGAGGTGTACCAGCCCGGATTCTCCAAAATATTTCTTTGAATCACTGCCGGCGTAATAGTTGGATAATAACCAAGCCCGATATACGATTTTGCAATTTTATTTTTTTGTGCAACGGAATGAATGAATTTCAAAAATTCATTTTCCGTCATCGGTAGATCAAGGTGAAGTTCTTTTTCTAACTTGATTTGTTGCGGAAGCGTTTCTTCGAGTAATTGATTGATTGATCGGACACCGATCTCTTGTAACATTTCATTTGTTTCTTGTTCCGAGGGACCGATATGACGATGTAAAAACGAGTTGTAGGAATGAGCGTGTGGCATAAAATACTTTGCTTTGTTTAAATAATTTTTTAAGTGTTAATATTAATAAAGTACATTTGAGAATATAGAGATGATGTTCTGAAGTTCATTATTACAATTAATTCAGATCCAATTTGTGTAAATATTTTTGGTTTTCTTCGGGGATAGCTTGTAATGCATGCTTAGCCGCTTCCTGTTCGGCAGATTTCTTGCTCTTCCCTTTTCCTTCGCCCCAAATTTTACCTCCGATCTTTAATTGAACCGTAAATTCTCTATCGTGTTCAGGTCCACTTTCACCGGCAACGATATATTTGGGACTTTCAATCCTTGCTGCCTGAGTATATTCCAATACCTGACTCTTAAAGTTTGCATCAATGAGATGCATCCCGAGTTTTAAATTCGGTTCTATAATAAATTGCCTGATAAACTGTTTTGTTTTTTCCATCCCGCAATCAATATAAATAGCCCCAAGCAATGCTTCAACACCATCTGCGAGGATAGTTTTAAATCCATTTGGGATTCCAGTATTTAACTCTGCACCAACAAAAATAAATTGCAACAGGTTAATTCTTCTTGCGCAATCGTAAAGAGCAGATTTGTTTACAAAGTTCGAACGAATTTTTGTTAAAAATCCTTCGTCTTCTTCAGGGAAAGCGGTAAATAAAGCTTCCCCAATTATAAAACCCAAGAGGGCATCACCAAGGAACTCAAGTCGCTCATTTGATTCTTTAAATTTATCATGATCTATCGCTGAGCGGTGAGTAAACGCTTCAACAAATATTTGGGGATTAGATACTTTAGCGTGGATCAGGTCTTCAAGCAGCTTTAGTTTTTTTTTTGTGAGTAGTTTGATAGATTTTCGTTTACCAAAATACTTTGATAAAAAAGAGATCACATTACTCCAAAAATTTCTTGAACAGAAGTGAAGCGTTATGTCCGCCGAATCCGAAGGTGTTTGAAATGGCAGCATTTACAACTTTTTTAGTAGCGATCTTAGCACTATAATTAAGGTCACATTCCGGATCAGCTTCATCTAAGTTAATAGTAGGAGGAATAATATCGTTTTTTACCGACAAGACGGTGGCGATTGCCTCGATACTGCCAGCCGCTCCAAGGAGATGACCCGTCATAGATTTTACCGAAGAAACAACAAGATTATATGCGTGATCGCCAAAAACCGTTTTGATCGCTTTTGTTTCAGTTACATCATTATATGGTGTGGATGTTCCATGGGCATTGATATAATCAATGTCTGTTAATTGTAGTCCAGCTTCTCTTACCGCCTCTTTCATTGCACGAATAGCACCATTTCCCGAGGGTTCAGGCGCTGTGATATGATGAGCGTCTCCGGTCAACCCAAATCCAACTAACTCGGCATAGATATTAGCTCCACGTGAAATTGCATGTTCCATTTCTTCTAAGAGAAGAGCCCCTGCACCTTCGCCAATAACAAAACCATTTCTATCTTTATCAAATGGGCGAGAAGCTTCCTTGTACCTATCGTTCCATGTTGATAATGCACGCATGGAATTAAATCCTGCGAGTGATATTTCCTCCACCGGAGCTTCAGATCCGCCGCACAACATTAGATCGGCGCTTCCTCTTTCAATCAGCATAAAAGAATCCGCAATTGAATGTGACGATGTTGCACATGCCGAAGTTGTGGCATAGTTGGGTCCTTTTAGTCCAAATCTAATCGAAATGTTTCCCGCAGCTATGTCCGGAATCATCATCGTTACAAAAAAGGGACTGATTTTTTTCGGATCTCTTTCTTTAAAAAAAACAAAATGTTGGTCGGTGAGAGTTTTTATCCCCCCAATCCCGCTTCCAAAGACAACTCCAAAGCGTTCAAGGTTTGTTTTTTCTAAATTGATTTTAGCGTCATTGATCGCTTGTTCAGCACCAGCCAGCGCGTATTGGGTAAAAGGGTCAAGCCGCCTGAGTGCTTTTTTATCAATGTAAAGAAGTGGATCAAAGTTCTTGAGTGAGGCGGCAAATTTTGTGTCGTAGAGAGATGTATCGAACTTTGCGATGAGTTCAACACCATTTTCTCCTCTTAATAAAGCATTCCAAAACTCATCCGTTGTATTCCCGATAGGTGTAACCGCACCCAACCCGGTGACAACAACTCTTCGTTTATTCATACTTTAATATTCCAAGAAAAATAAGGGGAAAAGAAAATCTTTTCCCCAATGAAATTAGCTTACTTTAGTTTTAAGATAGTTTATCGCATCACCGACAGTGCCGATTTTTTCAGCATCTTCATCAGGGATAGAAACGTTAAATGCGCTTTCAAATCCCATAACCAATTCCACGATATCCAATGAATCTGCACCTAAATCATTTGTGAAAGAAGCTTCCGGGGTAACTTGTGCTTCTTCTACACCAAGCTTATCCATAATGATCTCTTTTACTTTTGCTTCAACATCCATAGTAGGACTCCTCTTTTTTTGTTTATGATAAATTATTTAATTAATACTACATCGTCATTCCGCCGTCAACGCAAAGAACTTGCCCGGTAATATAATCAGCATTTTCAGATGCAAAAAACAGGGCAGCTTTGGCAATAACATCCGGTTTACCAATTTTTTTTAAAGGAATAACAGAAATGATGACTTCTTTCTGTTTTTCATTCAATTTTTTTGTCATATCTGTTTCAATGAAACCCGGCGCCACAGCGTTAACGGTAATGTTTCGCGAAGCTAATTCTTTTGCAACCGATTTCGTAAATCCAATGACCCCGGCTTTTGCAGAAACATAATTCGCTTGTCCTGCATTACCCGAAATTCCAACAACGGAAGCAATATTAATGATTCTTCCAAACCGTTGCGAGATCATTGGTCTAACTGCACATTTAGTATAATTGAAAACACTTTTCAGATTTGCGCTAATAACCGAGTCGAAATCTTCTTCAGACATACGCATGATTAAATTATCACGAGTAATCCCAGCGTTGTTCACTAAAATATCTAAACGATGGAACTTTTCCAAAGTAAAACTTATAGATTTTTCTGCATCAATAAATTTAGCGGCGTCGGCTTGGAACCCATAAATTTCAAAATTATTATCTTTTCCCCATTGTTCAATGTCTTGTGCGGTTTCTGAGGAACTGTGATAGGTAAAAATAACTTTAGCTCCGTTTTCGGCAAAAGTTTGTGCAATGCTTTTTCCGATTCCTCTTGTCCCACCTGTTACTAAAGCTACTTTGTCTTTTATCATTTTATTGATTCCTCATTTTTCAAAAAATCTTCACGAAACTCGAGAAGTTTTTTGTATCCGGCTTCTCCTAAAAACCTGGTCAACTCATCTTTACAAAAATCAATAATGGTTGTCCCGTTTTCGTTTGTTCGATTGCATTTCTTTAAACGATCAATATGTTCGTCATCGAGTGAGAGTGTTTTTTCAAAGATTGTTATTGGGAAAAGATAGCAATAAAGCGGTTTATAATCCCATGGATGTTTACTTTCATTTATCGCAAGAGATTGAATAACGCATAATCCGTTTTTGTCGAGGAAAGCACATTTGCCGTTGATAACTTCTGTACCAACTGCAATACCGGACTCAAAATCATTATCTTCCTGGGGTTCTTCAAACCATTCGGAAGTATCTTTTGATTGTGTTTCATCCATTAAAGGAATGAGTTTGTCTTTAAGCGAAAGGATTTTTTCGCTTTCAGTTTTGTCTGTATAAACGCCGTAATAACAACACTCACCGTTACATCGGCATCCAAATTTAAAGGTGAATAACTGCGGATCAATTTTTAATCCGTTTATATGATAAACTTTTCCAGATGAAGTCATAAGTATTTTTCAACCTCAAAAAATTTATCAATTCCAAAAACGGTTGCATTGGGCTTTATTCTTTTTACAAGCCCCTGCAAAACTTTCCCCGGACCGATTTCTACGAATTCATCAAATCCATCGTTCGTCATATTTCTTATAGTTGCTTCCCATCGCACAGGTGAAGTAACCTGCTCGAATAACATTTTTTTGATTTCATCTTTTTGTTGAATCGGTAATGCGGAAACATTTGCATACACTGGAAACTTCGCATCAAAGATATTTGATTTTTCTAATTCTAAATAAAGTGAATCTTTCGCCGATTGCATTAATGGCGAATGAAACGCACCGCTAACAACTAATTCTTTTACTAATTTTGCTCCGCTTGATTTAGCAATCTGCATTGCTTTTCTAACGCCTTCAACCGAGCCGGAGATCACTATTTGTCCCGGTGAATTAAAATTAGCGCATTGTACAATTCCATCATTTGAAGCTTCAACACAAATTGCTTCTAATTTACTTCCATCAACCCCGATAACTGCTGCCATTGTACCGGGATTTTCAATTCCCGATCTCTGCATAGCAACTCCGCGAGATCTGACTAACTGAATTGCATCTAAAAATTGAATTGCCCCAGCAGAAACTAATGCGGAGTATTCACCTAAAGAATGCCCTGCCGCACCTTCACCTTCAAGTGTTCGCAAAAGATTTGCCAAAACGACACTGTGTAAAAAAATTGCCGGCTGGGTGTATTCCGTCTGTCTTAACTCATCTTCCGGACCTTCAAGCATAATTTGTGAAAGATTAATTCCTAAAACACTATCCGCCATTCGCATCATTTCTTTGGCTTCAGCAGAATTTTCAAAAAGGTCTTTCGCCATCCCAACATATTGCGAGCCTTGACCTGGAAAGAGAAATGCGCGTTTGCCCATTAATCCATTCCCCAAACGAGATACGTTGCACCCCAAGTATAACCGGCGCCAAAAGCTGAAAGGATAAGCTTATCCCCTTTTTTTAATTTCCCATCCCGGTAATATTCAGTTAAACATAAAGGAATAGTTGCGGCGGTTGTGTTGCCATATTTATCAATGTTAATCATAACTTTATCATTTCCGATTCCCATCCGTTTAGCAGTTGCATCAATAATTCTTAAATTCGCTTGGTGAGGAACAAGATACGCAATATCATCGCCGGTAAGATTATTTTTCTGCATTACTTCAAACGAGATATCCGCCATACCAACAACTGCCGCTTTAAAGACAGGTTTACCGTCTTGATAGATGTAGTGCATTTTTTTATCAACAGTTTCGTGAGTTGCGGGATTTAAACTTCCGCCGCCTTTCATATAGAGAACATCTTTCCCCTGTCCATCAATGTGCAATAATGAATCCTGGAAACCTATGGAAGTATCAAAAGTCGGTTCAAGCAAAACTGCGGATGCAGCATCGCCAAATAAAATGCAGGTATTACGGTCAGTATAATCTGATATTGCACTCATCTTGTCAGCGCCAATGACTACAACTTTCTTGTATCTTCCGCTTTCAATCAACGAACATCCGGTTTGAAAAGCAAAAAGGAAACCAGAACAAGCTGCAGAAAGATCAAATCCCCAGGCATTTTTAGCTTTAATATTGTCTTGAACAAGACATGCGGTTGCGGGAAAGAACATATCGGGTGTAACCGTTGCAACAATAATGACATCAATCTCATCCGCTTGTAGATTATGTTTTTCCATCAAATCTTTGAGCGCGCCTGTGGCTAAATCACTGGTAGCACCGTTTTCGATGATTCTTCTTTCTCTGATCCCTGTTCTTGACACAATCCATTCACTATTAGTATTTACTATAGATTCAAAGTATGCATTATCTAAAATTTTTTCCGGCACGTACATCCCAACGCCGGTTATAGAAGCATTAATTTTATTGTTTGTTGACATTCTTTATTTTCCGTTTAGAAGATTAGTTTTCTTTGTTCATTTCTTTTGCAAGTTTAGCAATTAATTTTTTATCATACATTTCTTTTGCCTTCAGCACCATGTTTTTTATCCCATACACAGTACTTGAGCCATGCCCGATGATCGTAATTGCTTTCACACCAAGCAGAGGGATCCCCCCATATTCATTGGGATCGAAAACTTTGAAAGATTTTCTAATTGCATTTCTCGAAATTGCAATTTTTACCTTGTCAAAGAAATTTGCATCCGCGGTTTTCTTCAACATTGGTTTTAATATTTTCAGAAAAGATTCACCGAACTTAAGAAGAATGTTTCCGACAAACCCGTCGCAAATAACAATGTTTACTTTACCCGTTAAAATATCTCTTCCTTCAATATTGCCGAAAAAATTTAATTTTGAACTTTTCAACAGCTCGAAGGTTTCTTTTGTTAGTTTATTTCCCTTTTCATTTTCTTCACCGACGGATAATAAACCGACCATAGGCTTCTCAATTCCAAACATTTCTTTCACATACACATTCGCTAATTGTGCGTATCCCAGCATGTGCTGAGGTTTTGAATCGACAAAAGCGCCGACATCAAACACGGTAGTAATTCCCGTCATATTTGGTATATAAGTTCCAATGGTAGGTCTCTCAACCCCGGCTAATCTGCCAATCAACAAAGTACCTGCTGCTGCGACGGCGCCGGTATTTCCTGTGCTTACAAATGCATCAGCTCCGCCGGAAGCAACCAATTTTGCCCCGATAACCAGGGATGATTTTTGTTTTGTCTTGAGGGCTGAAGTGGGAGAATCATTCATCGTAATTATTTCTTCCGAATGAATAAGTTCTACACCGTCCAGCGACAAATTATTTTCCTTAGCTATAGCTTTAATTTTCTCATCATCACCAACAAGGATCAAATGAAAAGATTTGTTTTCGCTGAATGCAGAAAGCGCACCAATAACTTCATGGTGAGGAGCGAAATCGCCCCCCATTGCATCAACTACTATTCTGCATTTGGGAAAATCAGAAGAAGGTAAAGACATGAAATGTTGAACTAATTTTTCGGAATTAACATTGACCGGCCGTTGTAATAACCACAACTCGGGCAAGCGTGGTGAGCTAATTTCACTTCACCACAATTTGAACACGCACTTAATGCCGGAGCTTCGGCTTTATAGTGAGTTCTTCTTTTATCGCGTCTTGTTTTAGACATTTTTCTTTTAGGATTTGGCATCTGTTTCCCTATTTTACTTTAGTTATTTGATCCCGTCTTGCGGGATATTTTTTAATTGTTGTAACGGTAACCACCGTTCATCTATTTCTTCATTCTTGCAATCACACGGTTTAATGTTTAGATTTGTTCCGCAACGGAGGCATAACCCTTTGCAGTCATCCTGGCAAACTTTTTTTAACGGAATTGCTATTTGAGAATAATCAAAAATTTCCTTTGAGATATCAATTTTATCTGTATCAAAAGGGAGATAAGTCAAGGAATCATTTTCATCCTCGGGCAATTCTGTGCCAAAAAGATAGACATGCTTAAAGATTGATTCTATCGGCTGGATAAACTCCGCCAAACATCTATCGCATGTAAATTTTGCATCAAGAGTTAAAGTTACACCAAGAACAATCTGATTATGCCGTTTATCCATGTGCAATTCCATTTTATATGAATTGACAAATGGTTCAGATAATCCGATTTCAGACAGTTTCCCGTCAAAGAACATTTCGTGAATTCCATCACTTAAATTTGCTATTTTAAGAATCATTTTACAAAAGGATACGAAAAAAACTTGCCAAATATAACTATAGGGGTATTGATAATCAACAATCCCGTAAGATGAATTTTAGAACCACCTTATCCGTTTTATTGCTTTCTTTCAATCACAAAATCAATTAAAGCAGATAGTGAAGCTTTTGAAGCATTTTCGGGAAAAGTCTCGAGACATTTTTTTGCTCTGCCGGCATAATCTTTAGCAATTTTTTCTGCGTAAGCAATTCCGTTTTTCTCATGTACAAAATTGATAACCTGGTTTACCGAATCCTTTTTTCCTCCGCCTTTAATAAGGTTTTTGATATTAGCTGCTTCATCTTTTGAAGCTTGTGCCAAAGAATGGATTAATGGTAGAGTGATCTTTTTTTCTTTAATGTCACCGCCTATTGGTTTTCCGAAAAGCTTTGCAGAGCCCTCATAATCAAGAATATCGTCTTTGATTTGAAAAGCAATCCCTAAATTCTCGCCATACTTTCGCATAGCAATATGAAACCCTGGGTTCTCCGAGGAACTTCTCGCGCCGATCTCGCAACATGTCTCAAAAAGCGAGGCGGTTTTGTCGGCAATGATTTTAAAATAGGTCTCTTCGTTAATATCAAGTTTACGGGTTTTTTGAATTTGCAGCAATTCACCTTCCGACATTCGCTTTACTGTACCGGTCATAATTTTAAGAAAGTCGAAATCATTCCCCTCAACGGCAATCATTAAACCGCGGGAAAGCAGATAGTCACCCATCAAGACGGCAATTTTATTTTTCCATATAGCATTGATAGAGGGAAATCCTCTCCGCTTATCTGCATTGTCAACAACGTCATCATGCACAAGAGTAGCCGTGTGCAGTAGTTCAACTAAAACCGCACCGCGGTAAGTCCTTTCGTTTATCTCACCAGAAATTTTTGACGAAAGAAGAACTAAAAGAGGACGGATCTTTTTTCCCTTCTGTTTTAAAATATATTTTGTCACTAAATCAACCAAGCCGACTTTTGATTTCATAGATGCACTGAAAACATCAGAGAATTCAGAGAGCTGGTTTTTTATTGGTTTACTAATATTTGAAAGCGAAATGTTATTCAAGTTTTTTTACAGAATATTTTGAAATAATAATACTCACTTCATAAAGCATAACTAACGGAACCGCTAAAACAATTTGTGAAACCGGATCTGTCCCCGGGGATAACACAGCTGATAAAATCATAATAATAACGATGGCATGCCGTCTGTATTTTCTCATAAAAGATGGTTTTAATATTCCAAGTTTCGATAAGAAAAATGAGATCATCGGCAATTCGAATATTAATCCGGCTCCTAACATCACACTGAAAATTATGGACATGTACTCGTCAATTGCAAATTGATTCTTTATTGTTGACGTACCAAAATGAGCAGCAAAATTAAGCGTTAGGGGCAACATTACAAAATAGGCAAACCCTATTCCGAATAAAAAACAGAATGAAGAAAAAATAACGATCGAAAGAATATATTTCTTCTCGCGTTTGTGCAGCGCAGGAGAAATAAACCGCCACAACTGATAAAAAACATTGGGGATACTCAGAATAAATCCGCCCGCTATCGCAACTTGAAAATAAAGAAATACTTGTCCGAACGGTTTTAAATTTTGCAGGTCAGCTCCAACTTTTCGGGCGGGATTTAAAAGAACTGCATCAATAAGAAAATCAATAAAGACACCGCAAACAACTGCTCCAACCACAATTCCTATTAATGAATAAATGATCCGCCATCGCAGCTCTTCAAGATGATCAAGGAAAGTCATCTCAACTTCGGCAGCGCCATTCTCAATTGCTTTGTTCGAATTATTTTCCACTTATACTTCTTCGCTTAACCTAATTCAGAATATAACGGGAAATTTTGGCAGAGAACTTTCACTTCATTTTTAATTTTTTCTAATTCAGAATCGTTAGCTGTATTTTGTACTGCACGGTTAATTAATCCTGCAATCGCTTCCATTTCAGATTCTTTCATTCCTCTTGTAGTCATCGCCGGCGTTCCGATACGGATTCCACTGGTTACAAACGGACTTTTCTGATCAAAAGGAATCATGTTTTTGTTCACGGTGATCCCGGCTTTTCCAAGCGCAATTTCTGCGACTTTTCCGGTAACATTTTTCTTAGTTAAATCAACCAGCATCAAATGATTATCAGTACCGTCAGAAATTATATCAAAATCAAATTCCATCAACTTGGATGAAAGAGATTTGGCATTTTTTATTATCTGTTCGGAATAAAGTTTAAAAGAATTATGTAAAGCCTCACCGAACGCAACAGCTTTTGCCATAATGATGTGCATCAAAGGTCCGCCTTGAATTCCCGGCATAACAGTTGAATCCAAAATCTCCGACATCATTTTTGTGCGGTCACCTTTTAGAGTTTTAATTCCCATCGGGTTTTCGAAATCTTTTCCCATCAAAATGATTCCGCCTCGCGGACCACGTAAAGTTTTATGCGTAGTTGAAGTAACAAAATGACAATGCGGTAAAGGATTATTCAGCAGACCTGATGCAATTAAACCGGCGGGATGAGCCATATCGCACATTAAAAATGCACCGATAGAGTCAGCAATCTGTCTGAACTTTTCATAATCCCAATCTCGAGAATAAGCACTGGCGCCGGTGATAATTAATTTCGGTCTTTCCTTCTTCGCTAAATCCTCGATTAAATTATAATCCAGAAGTCCACTTTCTTTAGAAAGTGTATACCCAGAAGCATTATACAAAATCCCGGAAAAGTTAACAGGTGAACCATGAGTTAAATGTCCACCGTGAGCAAGACTTAAACCCATAAATTTTTCACCCGGTTTAAGAATAGAAAAGAAAACAGCCATGTTTGCCTGCGAACCACTATGGGGCTGCACATTAACAAACTTCGCACCGAACAATTTTCTTAATCTTTCACGGGCAAGTTCTTCTGCCATATCAACAAATTCACAACCACCGTAATAGCGCTTTCCCGGATACCCTTCGGCATATTTATTTGTTAAAACAGAACCTGCGGCTTCGAGAACCGCGGGACTAACAAAATTTTCGGAAGCAATGAGTTCCAAGTTAAATCGCTGCCTCTCTAATTCTAATTGAAGAGCGTTGAAAATTTCACGATCATTTTTTAAGAAATTCATCTTTTATCTTTTATTAATTATTAATAATCCTGTCTAACAAACCAAAGTTCGCCAAGGCTTAACGAAGCTCCAAGTTTGAGAATATTTTCCTTCAACAAACCGGCTTCTGTTGAGCCTCTCGAAATATATTGCAGCGAAAGATCTAAATAATTTTCTCTGCTGAATGGTAACGAAACACCGGCGCTTACCGAAAACTCTTTAATGCTTGTCCCATTGATCTTATAAGGAGTAGTTCCATAACTAACCCCTCCGCGCCAAATAATTAGATCCGAGAGAGTATAAGCCTGTGCGCTGTTTTTATACTCAATACCTAAACTAACTTTAGAAAGATTTTGCAAATTAATGTCCCTATTTTCCGAAACCGAATAATCAGCCCAGTTTTGGAAAAGATAATCAGCATAAATTTGCGTGCGTGGATTTAGCCTTGCCGATGCGCCAAAAGTGACTTTGAGCGGAATATTCATGGATGTAATTCCCTGCGAGAGCGTATCGTTTACATAAGAGCCTATTTTTGTAAATGAGGTGTCAGCCGACATTTTAGAAAGGAAAGAAACTGCCGCTCCTAATCTGAAGTCTTGAATTTTTTCACTCTTAAAAAGATTTTCAATTAAATTTTGAGAAATCAATCCGAATGTTCCCCCCAATCCCTTAACTCTATATTCAGAAATAAAAGAAGAATTTGCTGTAGTAGAATTCGGGAAATTCAATTTTGAATTGTAACTGAATGTTCCAAAATTATAATCAAGGGTTGCGCCCAAACTGACATCAAACGGCAGCGTGTAGGAGGCGCCGAAATAAACTTTTGAAAGACCGCCTTCTCCCGAATAATCGAATGAATAATCTTCTGTCTGCGTATTAGGATTAATTACCTTCACTTTGGTTTCATAAGCAATTTTTGAAAGAGGAATTAATCCCATAGAAACTATGATTCCATTTTCTTTGCTTACCGGCAAGGCAAAAGAAAAACCGGAGAAATATCCGCCGGAATAAAAACTCTTTTGGTTTTGGTCTTTCACAAAACTTCCGTTGAAATAGGTTGCAAATTCGATCCTTGATAAGTTGATCGAGTGCCAGGCTGCAGGGTTAAGCATAGAAATGAACGCATTATCGTCCATTGCAACTCCAAGTCCTCCCATACCGGCTCTGCGGGCTGAGTAGGAAAATTCTAATTCACCAATCCCATACCGTGAATAAGGTGAATTCACCTGTGAGAAAAGCGGTAAACCGAAGGCAAAAAACAAAATTATTATTTTTGAATATTTCATAAAATTTCTTATTTCTTTTTCTGTGAATACGTGATAATCAATCGTGGTTTTAATTCGTTATTGACTGCATTGCTATTAAATAATGCAAAATTCTCAATCCCCTTTATTTGATAGGTTGATGTGATGAGCATCCCGTAATTATTTCTTGTGAGAAGTGCATTATTGATGATGCGCGCGACATCTCCCGAATAAGTATTGCCGGAACGCGGTAACGAGATTACAAATTGTGCGCTGGTTGAATCGGTAACCGAATCAGCAATTTGATATGCCAACATCCCATCCAGGTATGATGAACCGACTTTCATATTGAGCGTGTCAATACTTAGAATCAAATTAGCGGTATTCACCACTGCATCTTCAGGAAGCTTCGAGAGATCGAACAACAATTTTCCTTGAACGCCCGTTCCGTTTTGAATGGTCATTGTTTTAGCTGATGCTTCGGGAAAGGTTCCTTGAATAATATGCACATCTACCGAACCGTTATAGACTAAGGTATCTTGATAAGATTCAAATGCCGTCGCTTTTTTAACAATGATTTGAATCGAAGGAACCTCGGAATTGAGTGCGGTTGATGCCGTAAAGCCGGTGAATCTTGTCACTCCGAATGGTTTAATTAATACTCCGAAATTCTTACCAAGCGAAGTATCCTTAGCAGCATTAAACCATTCCATTGCCAAATTGGGGCTGATGGAAAAGGAATAAAGATTTCCCTCGATATTCGATGATTGTACAGCCGAAGTTTGATCGTATGTTAATTGTGAAATCGAATCAGAAGTGAAAAGCGAATTCCAGTTTGAGGTTACTTGATGAATTCCAACGTTAAAAGGCTGCAAAGTATCTCCATAATAATAATTTCTGGTAAGTGAAATATTTGCGGAAAGAATAGATAGTCCGGAGTCAAGGTCACTTAAATACTTGCTTGCCACCGGTACATAAAACGCGAGAAGTATTTGGGATTCGACATTTGCATCTTTTCCAACAAGCAAAATATCGGAGGAACCAAGCGATAGTTTTGCTTGATGCGGTTCAAATTTTTGCGAAAGTGTATCGGTAAAAGAATCAAGCTTTGAAACAATGATGTTATCTTGATTTAACAAATCACTTCCTAAAGAAGATGGGTCATCGCTGCATGCGATAAAAAGGAAAGGTAAAAAAAGTGAGTAAAGCCAATAATTAAGAGGAATTTGGCGCATAAAAGGAATTAATTTCATATGATTCAACTAAATATCTCCATTAAAATCGTGAATAAGGAAGTCAACAGCTTCCCGGAAATTTTCGGCAACAAAGTTGGGTATTTTCTTTTCTTGAAACAAGAGTGAAAGATGGTCATTGCCATAACCGGTTTTTACAAGAATGGATTTTACCCCTGCATTCATCGCACATTCAATATCGGTTTTTGAATCGCCAATAAGATAGGACTTAGAAAGATCAATCGAAAATTCCCAGGCGGCATCGAGTACCATTTTAGGTGAAGGTTTCCGGCATAAACAATCTTCGGGAGAAGAAAATTCAGGGTGAGACGGACAGTAGAAAAATTTATCAATCTGAACATGGTATGGAAGAAGCAAATCGTTAATCCTGCTATTCACAGAGATAACTTCTTCTTCGGTAATAATCCCACGGGAAATTCCAGCCTGGTTAGAAACAACAATAAGTTTAAAATGAAATTTATTTTGTAAAATTGCCAATGCAGGCGGCACGTCATCAAAAAGTACTACTTTAGATGGATCTCCAATGTAGCCCGGATCTTCGTTCAGGGTTCCATCTCGATCAAGAAAAACGGCAATACTCATATTTCAGCTAGACAAAACCGTTTTATATAATTCAATATATTTTTTAGCGGAAGATTTCCAACTAAAATCTGATTTCATTCCGTTCTTTATGATTTTGAGCCACAGTTTTTGATCGGAGTAAAGTTTCACCGCTTTTTTAACTTCTTTAAGCATTACAGCAGAGTCATATTTCTGAAAGACAAATCCGTTTCCCTCGCCTGTCTTTTCGTCAAAAGCAAAGACCGTATCGCCCAGACCTCCCGTCTGTCGAACAATAGGAATAGTCCCGTAAGCTAAACTGTACATTTGATTCAATCCACAAGGTTCAAACAGGGAAGGCATCAACAGCATGTCAGAACCAGCTTCAATTAAATGGGCTAAATCATCATTGAACCCAAGATATGAGGCAAATTTATCGGAATGTTTCTTTGTTAATTTCTCAAAAGCAGTTTGATATTTTTTTTCACCTGCTCCAAGGAGTACTATTTGTATATTCATGTTCATTAATTCTTCAAACGCATCCAATATCAAATCCATTCCTTTGATACTCAGCAATCTCGAAATTATTCCGATTGTTGGTGTGTTTTCATCAAAATGAAGCCCGAATCGTTCAACCAAAATTTTCTTGTTATCACGTTTTTTTGCGATCGTTTCAAATGAGTATTTGTGCGGAATAAATTTATCGGTTTGGGGATTCCAGACAACTGTGTCAATTCCGTTAATAATACCCTTAAGAGATTTTTTCTTCTTAGACAAGCAAGGATACAAATCTAAGGCTACATCTTTTTTAGTAACAATTTCCTCAGCATAACCTTCGCTCACTGTGGTAAGATAATCAGCATAAAGAATTCCGTTCTTTAGAAAATTAAATTTCCCATCAAGCAGTGAATTTTTATCATTATCCAGCGATTCCGGTAGTTCAGTCTTACTAAATGTTGCAGCCGGAAAGCTCCCTGAATTTGCCAAATTGTGAATAGTAAAGATACTTTTTATTGAGTCAAATGGGGCTAAAGTTGAAAAAACATTTTTGTGATATGCGGGAATCAATCCGCATTGCCAATCATTACTGTGAATAACATCCGGAATCCAACCTAACAAAGTGACTAATTGGAAAACTGATTTAGCCAACAAAATGAAGCGTTCATCGTTATCTTTATAATCCGCGCCGGATATCGGGTCGGTATAAAGGCTTTTTCTACTTCCAAAATATTCCTGGTTGTCTAAAAAATATATCTGAACCCGGACACGCTGCGATGGTAAAAAGGATGATCGAAGTGAAAAAACGATATCTTTATTTCCAATTTTAACGGTAATATCTTTTAATCGCACAACCTCGTGGATTTTATATTTTCTACTATCTATAGCCCCGTATTTGGGGACTAATATTCTTACCTCATGCCCTAATTCGGTTAGCATTTGCGGAAGAGCTGCCGAAACATCTGCTAATCCACCTGTTTTCATAAATGGGAAAAGCTCTGATGTAACGAAAAGGATTTTTAATCTTTTTGAAGGAGTCATTGGAACCTGCGTTTTATTTACTGCAAAAATAACTAATTATCACATTTTTTCCTAAACAGAATTGTTTGCTAATTAATTATTGACGATTGATGATTTCAAATAGTCATGAATAAATGCAAAACAATAAATTATAAGTTTGTCTTCCCAAAAATATTTTTATATTTCCTTATCTTATTAAGAAAGTTTATGAGAAAATTCACTTTAATATTTCTTTACCTGATAACCGTAGTGCTAATTACCTCCTGCGGGTCATCAATAGATTCGACCGACAATCGGTACAAACGAGAAGCGGTTGCAGCGACCGTACCCCAAACAAAACCGGCTTCAACGCTGATTGAAGATTTTGATTTTACTCCCTTCTTTCTTGAACTTAAAGATGAAAAAACGAAAAGGATAGGGACGGTTTCAAATGATGATGAGTTGTGGTGGAATTATACACAGCGCGATCTTTTACAAAAAGTGACCATCAGAAAACCGGGATACCGGGTTCAGGTTTTAGCGACCGATGATTTAGATGAAGCTCAACAGATGCGTTCGGATGTTTATTTCAGAACAAATAAAAATGAAATTTATGTTACCTATCAACCCCCTCTCTACAAAGTGAAAGTGGGTGATTATGAAACTCCCTCTGGGGCTAACAATCTTGCATTCAAATTAAACCAACTTGGATTCTCTACGACTCAAGTTGTCGCCGATACGGTTAATATTCAAAAATAACTATGAGAACCCTCCTTAAAAATCCATCCCAAATCGTTACTGTTTCTACTAATGGGAAAAATTTTAAGCGCGGAAACGAATTGAGAGACATTTCAATTCTCGAAAATCATTCATTAATTTTTGAAAAAGATAGGATAATAGATTTTATCCCATACGGTTCGATTTCAAATGAATCGGAGTATAAAATTATTGATGTAAAAGATAAGGTTCTTCTCCCCGGTTTAGTTGAGTGCCACACGCACACTGCTTTCGCAGGTTCGCGCGCGAAAGAATTTCGTTCAAAACTTGCCGGAACTTCCTACGAAGAAATCGCTAAACTCGGTGGTGGAATAAACACAACAGTTTCAGCGGTTCGCAATGCTTCTTTCGATGAATTAGTCCGGCTCATTATTCCACGTATAAATTATTTTATCTCACAAGGAATTACTTCGCTTGAAATAAAAAGCGGGTATGGGCTCGATTTTGGAAACGAAATTAAATTGCTGCGCGTCATTCACCATCTGCAAAAAATATTTCCCATTACAATCATTCCGACATTTCTCGGTGCTCATGCTATTCCGATTGAGATGAAGAATAATCGCGAAGCATACCTTGAAGAAATTACTCATAAAATGCTTCCATTTATAGCTGAAAATTCACTAGCAAAATTTTGCGACGGATTTTGTGAGCTTACTGCATTTTCAACAGCGGAAATTGATGTAATTTTTTCAAAAGCAAAATCTCTCGGCTTCGATTTAAAATTGCACACGGATCAGTTTAACGCTTTCGGCGGGATTGAGGTGGCTTTGAATTATGATGCAGTTAGCGTGGATCACCTTGAAGTAATAAAAGAAAATGATATTGCTCAAGTTGCCGACTCGGATGCAGCAGCAGTGTTACTACCTGGAGTTTCTTTCTTTTTAAATGACGGTTATGCCCCTGCAAGAAAATTAATTGACGCTGGCGCTATCGTCGCTCTCTCAACCGATTACAATCCAGGCTCTTCCAATATAGCCAACTTAAATTTAATTATGAGCCTTGCTGTACTCAAAATGAAAATGACAATTGAGGAAACCATTTCAGCAGTTACAATAAATGCGGCAAAGGCGCTTAAAATAAATGAGGACGTTGGAAGCATCGAAATCGGGAAGAAAGCGGACTTTTCTGTTTTCAATACGAACGATTATACAGATATTGTTTATAACGTAGGAAAGAATCTTAATGAATTGACTATTAAAAACGGCGGAGTGATTTATAAAAACAAGAATGAATGATTGAGTGATGAGTGATTAAAATGTATAAGTTTCTTGTTTTTCATTCATCCATTCTTTCATTCACTCATTCTTCTAAATGAGAGTTCAATTTATTTTTAGTCAAAATTATTCAAAAAGTTAATCCGGATTTCACTTATGAAAATTATTGAATGTGTCCCCAATTTTAGCGAAGGTGTAAATAGCAAAACCTTTGAAGCGATAAAAAATGCCGTAGCTTCGGTCGAAAACGTAAAACTGCTAAGCCTTGAACCTGACAAAGATTACAATCGCGTTGTTGTTACGTTGGTTGGGAATGAAGTAGGTATTGTCAACGGTGCGGTTGCGGCTTCAAAAGCAGCCGCTAAATATATTGATATGCGAAATCACAAGGGTGAACACCCCAGGCTTGGCGCAATTGATGTTGTCCCATTTATTCCTGTAAAAAATGTTACTACGGAAGAATGTGTACTACTTGCTGAAAAATACGGCGAACGGATTTCTAAAGAATTAAATGTTCCTGTCTATTTATATGAAAGCGCTGCACGTAAATCAGGGAGAAATAATTTATCCGATATCCGCAAAGGTGAATACGAGGGACTGCAAGAAAAGTTAAAAGATCCGGAATGGTATCCCGATTTCGGAACGAACCAATTTAATCCCCAGTTGGGGGCTGTTGTTACTGGTTCACGTTTTTTCCTCATCGCCTACAACGTAAATCTAAAATCTACCGATGTAAAATTTGCGAAAGAGATAGCAGAAATTTTGCGGGAGTCCGGCAGACCCAAGCGTGATGCAAACGGAACCGCTATTAAAATTGACGGGAAGACAATTAAAGAACCGGGACGATTAAAATGCTTCAAAGGAATGGGTGTAAGTTTGGAGAAATATAACCTCACACAAGTTTCAATTAATTTAACCAACTATAACATTACACCGATGCATGTTGCTTTTGAAGAAGTAAAAAAAGAAGCTGTGCGGTTAGGAATTGAAGTTGCTGGAAGCGAAATTGTAGGCTTGGTTCCGCTTGAAGCTGTCCTCCAATCTGGTAAATTTTATGCAGAAGGGAAATCACTTAGCGAAGAAAAACTTGTAAATTTAGCAGTAGAAAAATTAGGATTCAGTTCTTTAAATCCTTTTCATCCACAAGAAAAAATAATTGATTATATGATTTGAAAAAATCTTTGGTCAACGGTCACAAGTCATCAAAAATTTTTAGGAGATAAAATGGATCTTTCAAAAACAGTCGGAAATTATTTAGACGAACTTTCAACGAACACCCCTACTCCGGGCGGAGGAAATGTTGCGGCATTATGTGGCGTACTTGCATCGTCACTTGGAATGATGGTCTGTAATTTGACTATCGGGAAAAAAAAGTTCGTTGAAGTCGAAGCCGAACTCATTGCGATGAAAAACAAACTCGTTGGGATTAAGGAGAAATTCCGTCAACTTGCGCAAAAAGATAATGAAGCTTTTGACAAAGTGATGCTCGCTTATAAAATGGTAAAAGATACAGAGGAACATCAAACAGAACGGTCAAACGCGATAGAAGATGCCACTATCAACGCAGCAATGGTTCCCGCTGAGGTAGTTACAACCGGTATGGAACTTCTCCCTTTGTTAGAAACCATTATTCAAAAAGGAAATCAAAATTCTTTGTCGGATGCAGGAGTCGCGGTTTCTCTCACCAAAACAGCAGTTGAAGGTGCGTTCTTAAACATTGCGATAAATTGTTCTTCGCTTTCGAACCAAACCTTTGCAAATGAAATTCTCATCCGTGAAGAAATGAAATATGAAGAAATTAAAGAAAGAACTGCACAGATCATTTCGTCAATTCTTAAAAAGATGAAGCCTGTTTAATTAGGAATTAGGCACTTAGAGAATCGCTATCGCTAACATGTTAACGATAATTAAATTTCGAATATTGAACAAGGAATAATGAATTTCGAAGTGAATGCAATCCGTATTTTAACTTCATCATTCGAAATTCCTTGTTCGATATTCATTATTCATTTTTTCCTTTAGCTTTTTTCACAAGCAGGGTCTTGGGAAAAACGTAGTACCTTATCAGTAAAGTTCGCGTAATATTGGGCAGAATAGTAACATGGTAAATAAAGCGATAGAATGACTGAATGAAAATG
>MNVA01000165.1 GCA_001871325.1 Ignavibacteria bacterium CG1_02_37_35 | reverse complement strand
TTGACGGACAATATCAAAAATATTCAGTTGAGTCGGGAGCTTATTTCCGTCAGGATTTCTTTGGCGCCGATCCTGAGTTACTTGAAATGGTCAGCCATCTTTCCGATGAACAATTACGGAAACTAAAACGCGGCGGACACGATCCCGAAAAAGTTTATGCAGCTTTCAAATCAGCAACAGAGCATAAAGGACAGCCTACGGTAATCCTTGCACACACCATCAAAGGTTACGGTTTAGGTGAAGCCGGCGAGGGGAAAAATATCACCCATCAGCAGAAAAAATTAAATGAAGATGAGTTAAAAGAATTCAGATCGCGTTTCGGTATTCCTATTTCCGATGATGAAGTCGCAAAAGCGCCGTTCTACAAACCCGATGAAGACAGCCACGAATTAAAATATTTAAAAGAGAGAAGAACCGCGCTCGGTGGATTTGCTCCTTCACGAAGAACTGATATCGCTCCTTTAAAAACACCTTCGGAGGAACTCTTTGAAGAATTTTATAAAGGTACCGACGGCAAAGTAGTTTCTTCAACTATGGTTTTTGTAAGAATTCTTGCGAAACTTTTACGCGATAAAGAACTCGGCAAACTTATTGTTCCCATCGTTCCCGATGAAGCGAGAACCTTTGGAATGGAAGCGTTGTTCAGACAGGTTGGAATTTACTCTCACGTTGGTCAGCTTTATGAACCGGTTGATAAAGACAGTCTTTTATTCTATAAAGAAGCGCAGAACGGACAGATTTTTGAAGAAGGAATTAACGAAGCAGGCGGAATGTCCTCATTTATAGCGGCTGGAACCGCTTACGCTTCGCACGGTGTGAACACGATTCCGTTTTTCGTTTATTATTCAATGTTCGGTTTCCAAAGAATCGGTGATCTCATTTGGGCTGGCGCTGATATGAGCGTAAAAGGATTTCTCGTCGGCGGAACTTCCGGAAGAACTACTCTCAATGGTGAAGGCTTGCAGCATCAAGACGGTAACTCGCATTTGCTTGCGTATCCTGTTCCTAATTTGGTTACCTACGATCCCGCATTTGCATTTGAGCTTGCGGTAATTATCCGCGACGGAATTAGAAGAATGTACGAAGAGCAAGAAAAAATATTTTATTACATCACCGTAATGAATGAAAATTATGCAATGCCAGCGATGCCGGAAGGTTCCAAAGAAGGAATTCTTAAAGGAATGTACAAATTGAAAGAATCCGAAAATTCATCGCACAAATTAAAAGCAAACTTGCTCGGCAGCGGCACGATGGTGAACGAAGCATTGAAAGCTCAAAAGATTCTTGAAGAAAAATACAAAGTCTCCGCTGATGTTTGGAGCGTTACGAGTTATAAAGAATTGCGACGCGATGCGTTGAATGTTGAAAGATGGAATTTACTTCATCCAACAGCCGAACAAAAAATTCCTTACATCACCCAATGTTTTACAAATGATGAAGGTGTAATCGTTGCTTCATCCGATTACGTAAAAACGCTTCCCGATTCAATTGCAAAATGGCTTCCAAAACAAATTGTCTCGCTTGGAACAGACGGATTCGGCAGAAGCGAAGCGCGTCCCGAACTCCGCGACTTTTTTGAAGTTGATGCGCGCTATATTGTTATCGGAACGTTATTCGCGCTTGCAAAAGAAGGCAAACTCAAAATGACGCAAGTTGAAAAAGTGATTAAAGAATTAGAGATCAATCCGGAAAAATTAAATCCGATGATTTCGTAAGGAGTAATTTGCCAACAGTACTTTACATAAACGGTTGGAGATTTTTCTTCTATTCAAATGAAGGAAATGAACCGATACACATTCATGCCAAAAAGGGTGAACAAGAATGTAAATATTGGCTTGATGTAGAAGAGTTTAGTGCAATCGAAGCTTTCTCTTCAAATATGAATTCAAGCGATAAAAGGTTGGTGAAAGAAATAATTTATACAAATTTCCGATTAATTGAAGATGAATGGAATAAATTTCAAGAAAGGAAAAAACGATGAGTAAATTTCATAAAGTCGAAAACCTGACATTCAAAGATGATACGATGGTTTTGAAAATTGATGATGTGGAATATAGTTTTAATCTTCAGAACGTTTCCGAATTACTTTTACATGCTTCAAAAAGTGAAAGAGAACATTTCGAGATATCTTCTTCCGGTTATGGAATTCATTGGTCTTTGTTGGATGAAGATTTATCAATTGACGGAATACTTGGTATTTCTCACAATCCGCCAAATCCCATTAAAGAAAAATCATTTGCTTAATTAAAGTTTAGAACAAGGTGTTTTTTATGAAAGAATTTATCCTTCCCGAATTGGGAGAAAATATTGAATCAGCTTCTATACTAAAAGTACTTGTAGCTCCGGGTGATGTGCTTGA
Source organism: Ignavibacteria bacterium CG1_02_37_35 (assembly GCA_001871325.1). Taxonomy (GTDB): domain Bacteria; phylum Bacteroidota; class Ignavibacteria; order Ignavibacteriales; family Ignavibacteriaceae; genus UBA1563. The sequence continues at coordinate 2,779 of MNVA01000165.1, read as the reverse complement.
GCTTGACCAAGCGGTATTAGAGATTGAAACCGACAAAGCAACCATCGAAGTCCCTTCAACCGTGAGCGGAATGATCAAAGATGTTTTTGTAAAGGATGGTGAAAAAATAAAAGTAGGTCAAGTCATTCTTCGCGTTGAAGAAATTGAAGCGCTACCTCAAAGTACAAAGACAATCCAAACGGAATCGAAAACTGTTTCAAAAAAAAATAAGAAAGCGGTAACTAATCAGCAGACGCAGCCTTCCACCATTACAGAATTTAAACTTCCTGAATTAGGCGAGAATATTGAATCAGCTAATGTTTTAAAAATACTTGTTTCTGTCGGAGATGTTATTCAAAAAGAGCAAGGCATTCTTGAAATCGAAACAGACAAAGCCACTATCGAAGTGCCTTCAACTATTGACGGAAAAGTAATTGAACTTTTAGTGAAAGAAGGGAAGAAAGCTAAAGTGGGACAAGTGGTTTTGCGTGTTGAAGTTTCTACCAGGCAACCAACGCAAGTTAAAAGTGAAAAGAAAGTTGAACCAACTGAATCAGTTGAAGAGAAAAAAGAAGAGACAATCGAAATTGTTCGCGGTTCTGCAACAGCAGTTATCATTGATAATCAACCGGCGATAACTTTACATTCGGCGCCGGCAGCGCCTTCGGTAAGAAGATTAGCGCGTGAGATCGGTGTGGATATTAATCAAGTTCCCGGCAGCGGACCAGACGGAAGAATTCGTATGGCTGATGTTAAAGCCTATTCCAAAAAATTACACGAACAGCAAATCTCAGCTTCCGGACAGGTTGGAATTAAAGCGAAACCACTTCCTGATTTTTCCAAGTTCGGAGAAGTTGAAAGAAAAGAAATGTCGAACATCCGTTCAAAAACCGCCGATCATTTAAGTTACGCCTGGTCAGCCATTCCACACGTAACGCAGTTTGATAAAGCCGACATCACCGATTTGGAAAAAGTAAGAAAAGGTTTATCAACTATTGCAGAGAAAGAAGGAACCAAGCTGACAGTAACTTCATTCTTATTGAAAATAATTTCTTCCGCATTAAAAGAATTCCCACAGTTCAACGCAAGCGTGGATATTGAGAAGAAAGCAATCGTTTATAAAAAATATATAAATATCGGCGTAGCGGTTGATACGGAGAACGGACTCATCGTCCCTGTTTTGAAAAATGTTGATCAGAAAAATCTTTTTCAACTTACAAAAGATATGAACGAACTTGCCGAAAAAGCGCGCAAACGAAAAATTGGTTTGGACGAAATGCAAGGCGGATGTTTTACGATTTCCAATCTCGGCGGAATAGGCGGAACGTATTTTACGCCAATTGTAAATTCTCCTGAGGTTGCAATCCTCGGAGTTTCGCGTGGTGCATTTGAACCGGTTTATAAAGACGGGCAATTTATTCCACGTCTAATGCTGCCTTTATCGCTCTCGTATGATCACCGGCTGATAGACGGCGCTGATGCAATCCGTTTCTTACGATGGATTGTTACGGCGCTCGAAAATCCGTCTAAATTTTTAATGCAATAGTACACTGATTTTTAGGATTGGTTATGATCAGCGCAGATCATAAAAAATCTTAATAAATCTGCGTCCCATTTTTTATCATTGAAAAATCGAAAGACTTATGGAACAAAATAAAAGTGTTGTAGTTATTGGCGGCGGTCCCGGCGGATACGCTGCTGCGTTTGCAGCCGCTGATTTAGGTATGCAAGTAACATTAATTGATTTAGAAAAAAATCCAGGCGGCGTTTGTCTTTACCGCGGATGCATTCCTTCAAAAGCGTTGTTGCACATTGCAAAACTTTTAACCGAAGCGAAAGAAGCAAAAACCTGGGGCATTGATTTCGGCGAACCCAAAATTGATTTGGACAGACTTCGCACATTCAAAAATAAAGTTGTTGCAAAACTTACCGGCGGTTTGGGAGTTCTTTCCAAACAAAGAAAAATTAATTACATCCAGGGAAGAGCAAGTTTTCTTAATTCATCAACTTTAAAAATTGAAAAAGTTGACGGAACAAACGAAGAATTTAAATTTGAAAAAGCGATTGTTGCGACCGGTTCGGTTATTGCGACAATTCCCTCTTTAAATATTCAAAGTAAAAAATTATTGAACTCAACCACCGCGCTTGATCTGCCCGTTATTCCAAAATCGTTACTGGTTGTAGGTGGTGGTTATATCGGACTCGAACTCGGTTCCGTTTATAACGCACTTGGGACAAAAGTAACTGTAGTTGAAATGATGGACGGGCTTCTCCCAGGTGCTGATAGAGATTTGGTTCAATTTCTTGCAAAGCGAATTGAAAAATCTTTTGATAAGATTATGCTCAAATCAAGAGTTCTTGAAATGATGGAAGTTGAAGACGGTATCAAAGTGAAAATTCAATCCGCCGATGGAACAATCAACGAAATTGTGTACGATTATGTTTTAATGTCAATCGGAAGAAGACCGGAAACAAAAGGTCTTGGACTTGAAAACACAAATGTAAAAGTTAACCAACGCGGCTGGATTGTGGTAAATCAACAACTACAAACCGATGATGCAAACATTTATGCCATAGGCGATATTGCCGGAGAGCCAATGCTCGCGCATAAAGCTTCACACGAAGCTCGTGTAGCTGTTGAACATATTGCGGGACATAATGTAGCATTTGAACCGAAAGCAATTCCTGCCGTAGTCTTTACCGATCCCGAAATTGCGTGGGCTGGTTTAACTGAAAACCAGGCTAAAGAAAAAAATATTATTGTTGAAGTCGCAAAATTTCCATGGGCTGCATCGGGCAG
>MNVA01000003.1 GCA_001871325.1 Ignavibacteria bacterium CG1_02_37_35 | reverse complement strand
AATAAAACCAAGTAAAGGAATTTACAAACCCGGCGAAAAAGCGGCTTACAGAATTTCGGTTAAAAACAACAACGGAAAACTGATGGCAAACACCGAACTTTCTCTCGGTTTAGTTGACGAGAGCATTTATGCAATTCAAGAAGAGCAGACTGAAAATATTCAAAATTATTTTTACAAACCGGAATATGCTTATATCCCGACTACATCAACATTAGCCGGGAATAGCTTTTCATCTGCAAGCAGAGCAACTTCTTTTCTCGATAAAAATCTTTTAATGATGAAAGAACGAAAAAAAATAGGCGATTACTCGCTTGAAGGAAAAATTGTTTTTGATGTTGGAGAGTATGATACTATTTCGATTAATTCGTTATCGGTTAAAATTGACGGCTATTTTCTGTTGGTTAATGAAGATGGTTATTACATTACCAAAGTTCAACCAGATGGAAAATTTATTTTCAAAAATATTTCCAGAGGAGATTACGAGTTTTGGTTGTTATCAAAAGAAGGAGAATTTGGGTTTCTAAAAAAAGTTTCGGTGAAAAAAAAGGAAACGAATTTTGAAGAGTTAAAACTTTCAAGTTTTGATTGCCTTAAAATCTTAGTGAATGATGCGAGTTCAACAACTACACGTATAAGACCGATAATACATAAGGATTTTACTAATGCAACGGTGCAAGATCGAATGGTAATGATGGAAACAACGGTAGCGGGACAAGCTAAATTAGTTACTCCTGAAGTCCGCAAGAATTTTGTTGATGCCGCTTTCTGGCAGCCAAGTTTTGTTACCGATGAAAACGGCGAAGCGGAAATTTCTTTAACACTGCCGGACAACTTAACTTCATGGCGTGCAACGGTTCGCGCAATAACTAAAAACACGGAAGTTGGACAAGGAACGAACATCATTATCGCACGGAAAAATCTTTTAGTGCGAACCGAAACTCCCCGCTTCTTTAGAGAAGGTGATACGCTATTGATCGCAACGAATATCCACAACTATCTTAATGAAAAGAAAAAAGTTAAAGTTGCGTTCAAATCGAAAAACGTAAAACTCATTTCATCAAGCCTTGGCAAGAAAGATGAAATTTTGGTAAAAGAAAATGATGAGGCAAGAGTTGACTGGGAAATTGTTGTGGAGAAATCGAGAGGCGAAGCGGAAATTTATATTGAAGCGTTGACGAATGAAGAGTCCGACGCAATGCAGGTCTCTGTTCCAATACTTCCATACGGTGTAAAACAAATCGTGGCGTTGAATGCCATTGTTCAAGAAAATACTTCCGAAGAAAATATTGCGTTCACAATTCCCAAAGATGTTGACCTTCATTCTGCCGAAATTTCGTTCTCGCTTAGTCCAACGCTGGCGGGAACAATGTTAAAATCAGTTGATGATCTGGTAGCGTATCCTTACGGCTGCGTAGAGCAAACGATGAGCAGATTTCTTCCGGCAATTATAGTTGCCAATACATTTAAAGAATTGAAAATTCCTTTAAAAGAAAAAACAACAAAAGAACTTCCCGATGTTATAAAGAAAGGACTAAAACGGCTTTACTCGTTTCAACATGGAGACGGCGGCTGGGGCTGGTGGCAAAATGACCAAACGCATCCTTACATGACCGCGTATGTGGTGTACGGATTGAGTCTTGCCAAACTTGCCGGATATGAAATCAATGAAGAAGTTTTTCAAAGAGGAAAAGAAAATCTTCTCCAACAATTAAAAACCGTAAAGAAAGAGGAGCAGACAACCATCGCGTTTATGTTTTACTCATTGGTTACAGCAGATATAAAAGATTTTAAAGACGCTAAATCTTTACTCGATGAAATTTCTAAAAAAGAATCAAACTCCTACACACTCGCGCTGCTTGCATCGGTTTATCAAAAACTCGGCAATAAGGAAAATGAGAAGAAAATTTTTGAGCAGTTGATGAACAACATAAACGAAAATGAAAAATTTGCTTATTGGGGAGGCAAACAATGGCATTACCGCTGGGAAGATGATAAAATACAATGCACGGCATTCGCTTTAAAATATTTATTATCCACAGATGCAAAATTTCCGGTAATTCCAAAGATCGTCAGTTGGTTATTGCGCCAGCAAAAAGGGTACTCGTGGAACTCAACTCAGCAGACTGCGTCCGTGCTTTTTGCGCTCACCGATTATCTAAAGATCACGAAAGAATTAGAACCGGATTACACGGTTGCTGTTTTACTGAATGATGAAAAAATCGCAGAGAAGCAATTCAACACAAAAAATATTTTTGAGGAGAATGAAAAACTATCTTTCGGTGTTGATAAATTAAAACGATTGAGCAACGGGGAGAATAAAATCTCAATTATTAAAAGCGGAAAAGGGACACTTTATTTTAGCGGCTACAACCGTTACTTTGCCAAACCGGAAAATGTTGCAAAGCAAAATTCCTTTACCGTTGAAAAAGAATTTTACAAACTTGCACAATTCAAAGGAGAAAGCGGCATCATCTATAAAAAAGAAAAAATAGCCCGCCCGTTAAAAAGCGGAGATGATGTTTTCGTGAAGCTAACGGTAAAAGCAAATGAAGAAGGTCTCCAATACTTTATGCTTGAAGATCAATTCCCTTCCGGATTTGAAATTGTGAAAGACGAAGAACATTACAACATTGACGGAGAAGACCAATACCAAGGAAATTTCATCCGGCGGGGAAAAATTAAACCGTGGCGGTGGAATTATGCTTCCAAAGAAATCCGCGATGAAAAAATTGCGTTCTTTGTTACCTATCCGCAAAAGGAGATGGAATTTACTTACATCATCAAAGCGCAAATTCCCGGAACATATTCGTGGCTTCCGGCAGAAGCAAGTTTAATGTATTACCCGGAAGTGAACGGACTGAGTGGGAATTACGAATTAGGAATTGGGAATTAGATGGTTAACAAAAATATTCTACGCAAAATAGCAAGAATATTTTTAGATTTAAAGTAGAGACGGGGCATGCCCCGTCTTTACAGAATAAACCTTTGGTTCTGGTTTTGCCAGATTAGGAATTGGGAATGATTATGAGACCGGTGTTTTAAAAGTCCCCTCTACAGAGGGAATTTAGGGGTGTGTAAAAAAGAGTAAGATTAGGATTAGGATTAAGATTAAGATTGGGAATTATTAGGGACACACACCCGCGCCCCTTTCAAGAGAAAGATAAAACTAAGTTTTGTTGGAATTGATTATGACTATGAAACTTTAGAATTGTAAATTAGAGAAACAGAAATATGAAAAAATTATGAGTGAAATAATTTTTGAAATTGAAGAAAAACGAAACGAGATACAGCGTGTGTTATCTTCGCCTCTTTCGTGTTATAAAAAACTCTCTCTGCTGAGCGATTTCTTTTCTCTTTTACTCTCCACCAACAATAAGAATATTCTGCAGGCTTACAGCACCGGATTGATCGCTCCTTTTTCAAATTATCTTGCTACGTGCGATGTTGCCTGCGTTCCGCCGGAAAAACATAACCGGATAATTGCAACAACAGAAGCTATTCTTGCCTCCCAAGCGTTTCCCGATGCTGCGGATACTTTACAGCAATCGCTTACTTCATTTAATGAAAAGGTAAAAGAACTTACCGCTGTTTTAAATGGTGAAGATGGTTTTGTTTTGGAAAGAAACAATTACCTTTTCCCTTTGTTGGATACTACAAGCAGCAATGGCGATCTTTTCGGCATGCTTGATTCCATTACCATAAAAATATTAAAAGGGAAAGAAGAAACGTTTCATCTTATCCCAAGTGAAAAAGAAATTGAAACAAGAATAAAAGCACAGATTGAAACCTCGTGGAATGTTGCCGCAGCATATGCAAGAAAATATATCAAGCATATTTCTCCGCACCACGAAGTAATAGTTTCGTTTGATAAGCGGGTTGGGTTTTATGTGGGTGACTCGCTCGGCGTTGCATTAACTCTCGCTTACATAAACGAGCTTTTTCTTTATTACAATGCGCCGTTAACAATTACCGCAAAAGAAGGGAGTTGCTTTACCGGAAGTCTTTTGCAGAATGGAGAAATCCCTTCCATAGGCGATGAGAACATTACAAAGAAAGTTGAACTTGTTTTTTACGCGGGTGTAAAAACATTTGTGCTGCCGAAAGCGGATGAACCTGCCGCCGAAAAAAAATTGCGTGAACTGAAAAAAGAATACTCTAACCGTAACCTAAAACTTATTGCTGTTACAGACCTTGAAGACTTGCTTAGCCGCCGCAATGTTGTTAATATTAAGAGACTTTCCCTTCTTAAACGGACGGGGAAAACTATTGCAAGAAATAAAATAATAACAGCTTTAGCAATAACAGTTATCAGCATGCTTTCCTTCTTTTACTTTTATGAGTATGATGATAATCCTTACGGATATGAGGCAACCCCTGCCGGTTTTAATATTGTTAACCAAAGTGGGAGAGTGTTGTGGACTATAAAATCAACGCTTAGTTCTCTTGTGCTAAAGGATTCCAAAGAATTAGAAACGCGCATAAGAGTTCTTGACCTGAACGGTGATAAAAAGAATGAGGTGATATATTGTTTTGATTCAAATGATGCAACCGCAGACAAAAATTTATCGGATGGCGTTGCCTTTTATGATTACAAAGGACAGGTTTTCAACAAACTTGCTTTTACGAAAACGGTTTATTCGAAAAGAGAAACGTTAGCTCCCCCTTATGGATGGATTTTACATGATACATTAACCTTTAAGAATAGTAAAAGCATAATTGCGGCTGTTAACAATGTCAATTCGTATGCTAGCGCTACATTTATAATTGACTTAAAAACTCAAAAGATCATTAGCGATACTCTATGGAATTGTGGGCATATACTTGATATTAGGATTACAACTATAAATGATGAAAGAGGAAAATTTATTATAGGTTTGGCTATAAATAATGGATATAAAAGTAGTTCGCTATTTCAACTCGAAATTTCCAAGTTTGGTGGTCAGATTCCCTCAACGGATAATTATCAACTTTATAATATCAAACAGGCTGAAGTAAAAAACATGTTTATATTTCTAAAATCTGATTATGCTTCATATTATCATCTACCCAATGCCGGTTTGAATAAGCGGAGTCTAGATATTGGTTCTAACTTTAGATCAGTTCGTTTTTTTGAAAAACAGTTAGCCATTGAAAAACCTGATGGTATAATTTATACTTGGGATTCGAAAAGTAATAATTTTTTGATAGCTATAGAAAGTTACTTTAGAGTGAATAGGGATTCGCTTGTTGCACAAGGGAAGTTGCAAAAGCCATATACAGACACTTGGGAATACAGGCAGTTACTACACGATCAAATACTACGGTGGGATGGTAAAGAGTTTATACCGCTTGGGAAATAAAAAAAGCCACCGTTTAAGGGTGGCTTTAATAAAAATGATTAGTACAAAACTTTAACCCAGTCATGATATGCTTTGCCAGCCGAACCAGATGAACGCCATCCGAGAAGTACATTTTTATTGGTAATAATATCTTGATTTATTCTTTTTGTTGATTTCCAAACAAGGTTGTTATCACAATAAAAACTCACATATCTATCGCTTGCAATTTCAATTTTTAGTACATGCCAACCATTCATTTGACTATCTGCATTTAAAAATGGTGCTCTGTTCCAATTAGGATATTCCGATGACCCGTCTTCTGCAAAAAGGCCTATACCAAACCAGCCATGTTTTTGGTAGATTACAGAATCACCCCAACATGCACTACCGCTATAATCCAAAGAAAAACTCAGTCCCCACTCTGCATCATAAGAAGTTGGTGTTGGATTTTGAGTTTTTGATAATCCAACTGCTGCTCCAACCCAACACCCACTCGAATTAGTAACATCAATGTAAACTTCTGTCTCAATTGTCATTTCTGTGCCGTTGCCAACTAATGTTTTTGAAATACCACCACTGCCATAACTGGCGTCACCCTTATTATCAAAGATTCCACTTCGACTATAAATTGATGCTACATATAATGGTAAAGGGCTACCATAGAGTGTCCAATTACTTATATTTACATCAAAACCATCATAAAAAGTTTGGAATTGTTTCGTTGAAAATGTAATGTCAGTTATATCTTCTAAATTGAATTGTGTTGTTTTATTATCGTTTGTTTTTACATTCATTTGTGGTTTGTTCTGTGCAAAAATATTTGCTGCTAAAAGAATAAAAAATAGAAAGTAGTTTATCTTTTTCATTATGCTTTTCCTTTAAAGTTATTTTATAAAAATCATTTTTTTACTAATTGCTGTAGCGCCAGTTCGGACTTGGTAAATATAAGCTCCGCTTGAAACTGTTTGTCCCGCTTCATTTTTACTATCCCAAACAGTTTTGTGGTAGCCTGTTTCTTTAAAACTGTTTTCAAGCGTTCTTACTAACTTTCCGTTTATATCGAAAATCTTCAGTTCAACATTTCCGGAATTTGGTAATGTGTATTCTATGGTTGTACTTGGGTTAAACGGGTTAGGGTAATTCTGAAGAAGTGAAAAAGTTTTCAAAGCGTTTTGCAGCTTCTCTAAATCCTTAATATCGTCTGGTTTAACATTTACAAAATAAACTTTGTCAATATTCGGGATTGCAAATGTTTGTGTTCCATCCTTCGTTTTCACATTCATATAATATGTCTGTGCAAACGAGAAAGAAACAAAGAAAAGAGCGATTAGAACAGCTCGTATCATTTTAGGTTCTCCTTGTTGTTTATGTTTTGCGACTTTTGTTTATATCGCGTTATCAATATTTTTCTGTAGGGAACGGTCTCGACCGTTCCCTACTTCTGCCTAATTTTCCCTACTCAAGAGCGGCTGAGTACTTGTTGATATTTTTATTTACCGCTCATGAGTGGTTAAGCACTCACACCTCGACTTCGCTCGGTGTGATACACATCTATCTTTATATAAATTGCATTTTTACCTGAACCGGATACCGTTGGAAATTGTATCTCTTGCTACGACATTCTTTGCGGTTACAAAATTTCCCGCGCCATTAGTATTGTATAGATTGAAAAAATCATCTCTCCGAAAAAATTAATAAAATATTTTTTGTTTTTTTGTAGAGCCATGGCATGGCTCTACGGAATACCCTTGAATAAATAATTGGGAATTAATTAACTTGCGTATGAGAATTTTAAAAAGGAGAACAAGCAAATGAAAATGATCCTTGAAATTGAAAATAAAGAGGACGAGAAAAGAGTTCAGCGGGTTTACCGGTTATTACAGTTGAACGAAATTGAAATCAGCGATAAAAGAAATAAGATAAAAAATATTCTTAAATCTATTGAACCCAAAAGAAAACGAGTAAAGAAAATCAGTATTCCTTCGCGAGAAGAAAGAAATGCACGGTTCCTTAATGAGATGTTTTAATTTCTTTGGAAACATTGTATGTTTGCACAAAAGAGAAAGAGAAAAATGAAGAAAGATAAAACGATATTTGCCTCTATTGAGTTGGAAAGAAATGACGACGGATATTTAGCAAGCATCCCCGGCATCCAGGGAGCTTTTGCGGAAGGGGATACCGTTGAAGAGGCTATATTTAATTGCGTTGATGTTGTAAAGATGATTATGCAATTCAGAAAAGAAAGAAATGAGATTCTTGGCTTTAACGAATTTGTCTTTACAAAAAATTCTCGTTTAACATTCTCGCTTCCTGTCGGAATCTCTTAATGCCGAAGTTAACGGAATTAAGTTATCAAGAAGTAACTTCCCGCTTAAAGAAATTCGGTTTTCGTTTTTATAGACAAGGGAAAGGATCGCATGAACTTTGGGTAAGAGATACGGATGGGAAAGTCGTTCCGGTTCCGCATCATAAAGGAAAACCAATTTGTAAAGGCACTCTGAGAGCGATAATTAGAGAAATCAATGTTTCGCTTTTGGAATTTTTAAAATCCTAAGCCGGTAAGCCAGAACAAAAATTGTCAGAAATGAATAGTATTCCCAGTTAAATTCTTGTTTTTTTGTTAAGAAATTTTCCTAGGATTTCTACTTTATCTTTTTTTTACAATATCAAAAAAACATTGAATCCCGCTGGGATTCTTTCCGTGTTTTGTGTTCATGTTACCAAGATTCAATCCCGATGGGATTGTGCGGTTTTATAAAACTTCAAGCAGTTGTGGATTTTTGTAATAACCCGCCTGGCGGGTTAAATCTTTGTAACTTTAAATTCAACCAAAATGTACATTCCCTTCGGGAATGAATATTTCATCTCTCCGAAAAGGCAATTAAAGAAGTGAACTAAAGATTTGGTTGGCGGTTATGCCGTGATAAGTTTGCATGATTGAATGAAAAACATTCATTCATCCATTCATTTTCATTCAGTCATTCTATCGCTTTATTTGTCTCATTAATATTCTGCCTATTCGCCGCGGCGTGTCTCTACAAAAAAATTATTGGAATATTTAAATGTTTAATTAATTTGCGGCATGCAAAATCAAATAACTACTGAATTGCTTCCAATATTCGATTTACTGCTGCATGGAAGGATCGGGCAAAAAGAAACCAACTTTTTTGTAGAGCATTGCTACAAATTGGCGGTTGGTTGCGCAAAACATCACCTCAAAAAAAATCCACACCTCTACTATGATTCCGAAGTTAAGGCGGGTGATTTAGCGGTTGATGCTGTTGCCGATCTATTTTCTGCAGGAAACGGAGATAGGTTTTCACAAATAGAATCCTCTTTTAAAAATTGGCAGCCGGAAATTACAACCGAAGACGAAGCGGCATTTTTTGTTAATTCGCTGGTGATGCGGAAAGTTTACCAACAGTACCAGTCAGCTCTTTCTTTCTCTGATCCTTTTTATACAAAAATTTTGCACGCTGTTGATCATCTTATTAAAAAAGAAAACCTGGTAAAGGATTTTTATCTCGGGTGTTGTTTTGTTTGCAAGAAAAAGATTGCAGATATTCATACCTCTTTTATTGATGAGGACGCTTTTGCATCGCTTCCGGAAGACTTGTTCAGAGAAAGAAAACAGCTCCTGCAAAATGTTCTTTCTTATTTATCGGAAGAAACGGAATATTTCCCTGC
>MNVA01000057.1 GCA_001871325.1 Ignavibacteria bacterium CG1_02_37_35 | reverse complement strand
GAAAAACGTTTTGTCACTTCCGTGGCGAATGAAAAAGTAATTGCAGAACCAAAGTTTTTACTTTCTCAGAATTATCCCAATCCGTTCAATCCATCGACTACAATCAGTTATGAAATACCAAAAGCCGGATTTGTTTGGCTTAAACTGTATGATGTGCTTGGAAGAGAAGTTGCTACTCTGGTTAATGAAGAGAAGATCGCAGCGAAATATGACATTGAGTTTAAGGCAAATATTTTGGCAAGCGGAGTATATTTCTATCAACTTCGAGCCGGTGAATTTGTGCAGACGAAAAAAATGGTGTTATTGAGGTAAGGAATAGGCGAAGTTTTTAGAGAGTTATAATAATGAACATGAAACAATGAATAGCGAATGATGAAGTCACTCGTTCCTTGTTCGTTATTCGATATTTTCTTTTTACTCGCCATGTAGATTTGGAATTCGGCATTAATAAATCGGGTCCATCCCGTATTTGCCGCAAGCGTACATCATCAACAAAGCGGAAAGATCAACAAGCGCTTTTTTCTGATCTTCTATGTAAATAACCAGGTCGTAAACCTCGGCGACAAAACTTAAATTCTTTAAAACTTTTCTTAATTCCTGGTAGGTTGGAGTTCCATGCCAGTTTGCCACTTCTTTTACAAGAATATTTTCATAACGGCGTAAGAATTCGTTAAAGGATATTGTCTTTTTACTATTTGGAAACTGGGGGCGGCAGATGGCGATGAGATCATTGAAATAAGCATCCCATTTATCAGCGAGATTTTTATTTCTTACGCGCATCACATAGCGGGCTTTTTCTAAAGAGAAATGTGCCTTGGTTGATACTTTTACTGTTGGAATAACAGCATAGCCGTCGTAACTTTTTTCCCCGGTTTCTTCATCAAAATATTTCCATCTTTTTAAAAGCTGTGAAGGTGAATAAATTACGATAACTTTATCAAGAGCGCTATCTACAACAATATATTTATTTTGCTGAAAAGTGATCACCGTAAACCAGTGTTCCCAGTTGTCAACACTTAGCACGCACGGGAAACCATCCTTTAAATGTTCGTTCAACACCTTTAATGCTTCTTTGGGAATTTCACGGCGGAAATATTTCATTTTGCAATTGTATGCTTTTGCCGCTTTTGCAAGTCCTATTTCGTCTGTCCCGTACCACCAGTTGCTTCCGGCTTTTTTACCAATTTCATTTTCATTTTGAAATTTTCCGAGCATCACTAAAGCATATTTTAAAGCGAAAGGTCCGCATTGATATTTATAGGGCTGAGGGTAGAAACTCATAGATGTTGTACTAAGTTTTTAATTATAAATTGTTTATCGTAAATTTAATTCAACAAAATGAATTTATCGAGGTATTTTTTAAAAAGATGAAGAAAAAACAGCTAAGGGGCGGAATTACCAAGATGAAAACGGCTAAACCCGGTTTACCAACCGTAGCTATAATTTATAACGAGCCGGAACCGGAGCTCTACGTAAAGAAGTCTCCCTCAAATTTCGATAACTTGAATTTTATCCCTTATTTCGAAGTTGAAAACACTACTCCAATGGAGGATTACGAAACATTTGCCAAGATAATTGAAATGAGGGGATTTAATTGCTCTACCGTAAACCTGAAGGATGATTTTCATCTCTTAGTTGATGAATTGACGAAAAACCGCCCGGATGTCATTTTCAATTTTGTTGAGCTTTTTAACAACAATCCAAAACTTGAGATGAATGTAACCGGAATTTACGAACTGTTGGAAATTCCTTACACCGGAGCTCCTCCTTTAGCATTAGCCAACTGCCAAAGCAAAGTTTTTACAAAAAGGCTGCTTGGTTCGTACGGAATTAAAACCGCAAATTTTGAGCTAATAAAGACATTTGCAGAAAGATATAAACACTCGCTCCGTTTTCCCATAATTGTGAAACCCGCTTATGAAGATGCAAGTGTTGGAATTGATTTCAACGCAGTGGTTCACAATAATTCCGAGTTGAATGCGAAGATCAATTATATTTTTAGCGAGTTTAAGCAAGCTGCGTTGATAGAAGAATTTATTGAAGGACGGGAATTAAATGTTGCGGTAATGGGGGATGAGAATCCTGTGGTTCTGCCAATCAGTGAAATTGATTTTTCTGCAATGCCCGATCATCTTCCGAATATTGTAAGCTATCAGGCAAAGTGGGATCAAATGCACGAAGCGTATCATAAGACCATCCCAATTTGTCCTGCTGTTTTGCCAAAGAAAATCCAGGCGAAAGCAGAAAAGATCGCTCTCGTAGCATTTAAAGTTATGGGAGTTCGCGATTACGCAAGAATTGATATGCGTCTGTCAAAAGATAACGAACTGTTTGTATTGGAAGTTAATCCGAATCCTGATCTGACTGAAGGAGCCGGTTTTATGCGCTCGGCAGAAGCTGCCGGTCTTACTTATGATGAAGTGCTTGAGAAATTAGTTCGTTTTGCTTTGCTACGTGGGGAAAAAGCCCATCCCCGACCCTTCCCAAAGGGAAGGGGGGTTTAGATATTCTCTCTTTGGTGGATTATAAGGAGCTTTTGACCGTCTGCGGTAATTTTACTTTTACAACTTCATAAACTCCAAAGAGCAAGCCTGTGTAAAACAGATCGCCCAATAAAGTGTTTTGGAAAAATGGGATGCCAGCGGTAAAGCAAAGAAGTAGTCCAGTTAAATCTTTTGAGTAAAGAGTTCCTAAAGCCCACATTCCAAAATTCGTAATTACAAAAAAGAGAACAGAAGAAGCAACGGATGCAAGCGCTATCGTACCAATCGATTTTCTGTTTTTTACTAAAAATCCAATTCCAACTATCAAAACAAAACTTAGATAGACAGTTATCATTTGTGAATGGAAGCCGATAATTAAATCGGAAAGAAACATTGCCAAAACCGGGACGGCAAAAGCAAATTTCTTCTCGTCAAAATAGACGGCGGATAACAATGCCATGCCGGTTATCGGCGCAAAGTTTAGCGGATGGGGAATTAAACGGCTGATGGCGGCGAGCAGAATCAATCCGGTTAGTACCAGAAATTTATTTGAGGATATTTTTTCTTTCATGGGAGTTCCTTTTTCTATTTGTTCAAAATTACAAAAAAAAATGAAATGTTCAGTTAAAAATTTGTTTCTTTATTTTCATCATTTAACCGGAACGGTCTTGACCGCTCCCTACATTTTGAGACAAAAGTAGGTTGTAGAGAACACTCACGAGCGTTCCGTTAAATCTTATAAAATGACTGATGACCATTGACTACTGCCTATGCTTAAAACGAAAAATTAATTCCGGTATAAACAGATTGTCTTTCAGTTCCGTAACCTAAAATCTCTTCATACTTTTTATCAAAGATGTTGTGCAGTTTGGCGAAGACTTCAAACATGTTTTTGATTTTATATGAAGCTGACATATTCACCAGTGTATAACTTTCAAGTTGAATGCGTTGGTAAGTTGAAAAATCTTTATCATCCCTCACTCCTGTGTATAAAATATCAATCCCGAGAGTAAGCTGCTGGTTCAGGAAAAAGATGCTTGAGAATGAGGCTCTGTCTTTCGGTCTGCGAAGCAATGGTAAATCTTTGTCGGGGCTGTTCTCGCTTTTATCATGGGTGTTTGTTAACGTGTAGGTGAATTGATAAGCTGCAAATCCTTCCGGGTTATATTTTAAACCGATCTCAACGCCTTTGGTTTCAGCCTTTGAAAGGTTAATCATTTTAAACGTTGCGTTATCTAAACTAAATAAGTCAGTAAAAAGATTTGAGAAATACGAAACTTCAAAGGATAAATTGCGATTCAACAAAAACTGTTCTACGCCAATATCCCAACCTTTACTTTTCTCCGGTTTTAGACCGGCATTTCCATAGAGAGGATCAAAAAGATTGAAAAGGGAAGGAGTTTTAAATCCCG
The DNA here is from genome assembly GCA_001871325.1 of Ignavibacteria bacterium CG1_02_37_35. Taxonomy (GTDB): domain Bacteria; phylum Bacteroidota; class Ignavibacteria; order Ignavibacteriales; family Ignavibacteriaceae; genus UBA1563. The sequence continues at coordinate 1,500 of MNVA01000057.1, read as the reverse complement.
TACCGTAAGACGCGCGGATTTTCGTTCCGGTTTCTTCCACAAAATAAACGGGAGCGATCCGGTAAGTAACCGCAGAGCCGAATTTTTTATGTTTGTCGTAACGAACGCCAAGTGTGCTATTGAAATTTTTTACGGGTGAAATTTGATCTTGTGCAAAAAATCCGAAAGTAGTTGAACTGCTTTTGGGGAAGAAACTGTTCCAGGGTCCCCATTCGCTGTTTGAGTAATAATCCGAGACTGCTGTTTCTTCCTCAGCCTCTGCGCCAAGGGTGATTCGTTGCGAATCAATGAACCTTAACGTGTTCAGCCATTCAATTTTCTTTTTTGTTCCATCGTAACGCGCATCGGAAGAGGTTGTAGGACGGTGCGCATCAACTCCATCTGTATATTTTCTGAAATTGCGCAGATAGTTAAAAGAGATTGATTGATTCCACTTTTTATCAAACAGGGAAAAATCAAGAGCAGTTTTTATTAATGATTCTTGCAACGAGTAAGAATAATTAGGATCGTCGCCGTTGATTCCTCCGCTGTAATCAAAGTCGGTATTTGCTTTGTTGTAGCGGAGTAAAAGAGAAAGTGAAATATCTTCCGGGAAAGTATAATTCAGTTTTGAAGTGAACGAAGAAGTTTTGTATCCGTCGACTTCTGTATTTCCGTAGAGTTCCGAAGCGGAAGAAAAACCTTTTGTTTTGAAATCGTTTACCGCGAAAAAATAATTTAATGCGTTACTGCTTCCCGAGACAGAAGCGCCTGAACGTATACTGTTGTAAGCGCCGCCTTCAAGTTGAGCGTTTACTGATAAAGACTGCGAATATTTCCTCGTAAAGATCGAGATGACACCCGCGAGCGCGTCGGATCCGTAGAGTGTGCTCTGCGGTCCGCGGAGGATTTCTATCCGCTCTATATCGGAAGCTTGAAGGTTTGAAAAATCAAAAACGTTTCCAACATCACCGGGATTATTCATTTCCACGCCATCAAGAAGAACAAGAGTCTGCCCGGCATTAGCGCCGCGCGTAAGTACAGTTGCAAGTTTGCCTGCGCCGCCTTGTTGAAGCATAAAAACTCCCGGCACTTCCGAAAGTAATTCGAGAGCGGTTCCTTTTTGTGAGAGCTCAATTTGCGCCCTCTCAATGACCGTTACTGCCGAACCGACCTGATTTGTAGGCATCGGAGTTTTGGTCGCCGATACTACAACATCAGACAGATGATAGGTGCGAAGTGAATCGCTGCTCGATTTTTCTCCTTCCGCTTTTGTAACGGAAATGAAGAGGAGAAGTGAAAGAAAAATTTTTTGTACCATAGAAGTTACTCCTTCAGTATAAATAAAATGATTGAAATAAGGGTGTAACTTCGTGGGATGAAAGAAATGAATTACGAAACGGTACGCATGAGCGTAGAGGCTTCATTAATCCAACCTTACCCGCGAAGGTTGATTAAAATTTGTACGGCAGGTCTCCTGACTTTTGACCAATAGCATTTTGCCGGTAGTCATTTCACAGT
>MNVA01000170.1 GCA_001871325.1 Ignavibacteria bacterium CG1_02_37_35 | reverse complement strand
TATTCTTTTTTCATCTCAAGTACCTCTGATTTTTCTCACCAGAAATTTAACACCTTTCTATGGTTTTGCGTAAGGTGAGTTAATAAAAACGGAATAGTTAAGCTGCATACAAACTCAAATAATTCAGACTTTAATATAATTGCGCATTTACACGAAACTACCTTCAGAACAGGAGATATTAATTCATTAATGACTCCAACTTTTCATCTTCAAGAGGCAGTTCACCAAATTGGACCAATAACATGGGGGATGTTAAAAGATTTAGGGTGGGACATGAATTCTTCAATCTTTATAACAGAACCAACAAAAAGTTTTAATACAATTTACCTGGCTTCTGATCCATTGTTAGTGGAATGGTTAGACACGTATGAAAACGGTTCAATCGTTACAAACATATCTTTATTTGTTAATGGGGTTACAGGGGATAGTTTAATTACAGATACTTCACAGAATATTTATAGTAATTTTGGCATAAATAGTATTGAGTTAAATCTTCCCGGGAACCTCCCCCAGAATAAAAAATATATAGTTAAAATCACTACATCAAATAATGATATTTATACAAGTGATGGATATTTTCCAATTCAAAACAATGTACAACCCCCTTCATCTTATCCGCCTGGAGGAAAGTATGTCAAGAACACAGGTATAAGATTACAGTCCAATTATGCAAACAACGAAATTTATTACACAACAGATAAAACAATTCCAACCAAGCAATCCTTGAAATTTGAATCTGCAATTCCTCTTGAACAAGATTTTACGTTAACAGCAAAGGTTTTTGTAGGTAATCAAGAAAGTGATACTTTAGTGGCAAACTATATTGTAGATACTAACCCGTTAAACGGAACGGCATATTGCGGCGGAGTGCCTTCAAATTATGGGCCTGTAGGAACTACTCAATATACAAAGGAATTAACTCAAGAATATCGATGGGGTATTAATGGCGGCACGGTATACCGGAGTTTTATTGAGTTTAATTTGTCATCAATCCCACGGAATATTGTTATAGATGATGTTAGGTTTTCCACATTTACCGGGAGTGATTCATTATTTACAAGTCTTTATACATTAGATTATAATAGCTATTTTAGCGACATTCCGTCCGTAAAATATAACTCATTTACAGAAGGAACTAATAGCAAAGAAATAGATCGTTATTGGCCGCACTTGACTAATTGGGGTTATGAGTATGATTTTACTTCTCCAAAACTTACGGAAGAAATTAGAGCCGCTTATACGGCAAATAAATCCACTATTCTCTTAGGAATAAAAGCAACAAATGAACCAGGCAACAAATCTGTATATGCATTTGTTCCCGCAAGTTTATTATACGTAGACTATCATTATTTACCCGGGAATTATTTAGTTGATCAGGTTGATAAAGACAAAAACTCATTTGGATTTGTGGGGCTTTGGAACAGTTCAAAATGGGATACTCTTTTTGTCCCGATAACTAAGAACTTTCCGAAAGGAACTACTCAAAACCCGCTATACCAATACTTTCTCGCATCCCAAGAATATAAAAACGGGACAACTCAAAAGTTTAGAGATTGGAAGGATGGTTCCGTCATAAACCATAGGAAATATAATATTACGGCTGCTAAAGATTCAATTATTGCTCGATTTGATCAAAGTAGTTATGCAACGGTTCAAAATTATTTTGAAGGAAATGTAAATGGCGGTAAAATCAGCTTCAAGGATCCATGGATAGTTGACAGCGTTGACGCAAAAGGGGGATTCAACAGAGGAGTAAATGCCGTTTTTCATGATAGTCTTCCGGCTCCGTTTAATCCCGGTTCATCATCACTTTACAAAGGTGTCTTCTTGAATCAAAATCCGACTTTTGATCCAATTCTACCAAACTACTCCGTTAAAGCTTCGCAAACACAAAACATAAATTTAGGTGGCCCCTGGGGTATGCGTACATTTTATTTCCAAAACTGGTCTGCTAACACAGAAACAAGCGCATCACTACAAGATGCAAATGCGCTTGAAACCGGCGTAGTATTTAAGGAAGCTGATGCAACCGTAAGCGCAAATTATAAAGGCACTCAACTTTCAAACACTTCAACTGCTTTTGCCAACAACAGCCAGCGTAAGTTTATACGAAAAAGCACAACCGCACTTTACGCTATTTATGAAAGTATGAATACTTGTTGGCTTGAGTTTAGCGCGGATGATGGAAACTCGTGGATGATATTGAATTCGGGATACCCGATAACCGAACCAGTGTCGTCTTCGCCTTCGTTAGCTTTAGTAGGCGATCTCCTATTAATAACTTATATACATAATAACAATGTAAAACTCGCTATCGTAAATACCACAACAAATATTCTAAATTCAAACATCACCGTTTCAGAATATCCTGGCTGTGCTACTCCCGTTGTTTATGCTTCGAATTTAGGAAATGCAAATTTCTTGGTTGTCTGGAAGTCTACCGAACAGCCCGGTTTGTTTTTCCGCACCGTGTATTGGCAAGATGATAATGCAAATGGAGTAACAATGCTTCATTTTTTTCAAGCGACTTCTCAAGTTGAAGGTACTGATCAATATTCATGTAGTCCAACATTAGTTTTTTATCCCGGTTCCAATACTACAAGAAAATATATGCTTGCTTATGAGCAGCAAAACAGCGGTAATACCGCTTCCAATATTTATTACACCTCATTCACCAGTGCAAATAATGTTACAGTCAATTCTACTGTAATTCCAATCTCTTCATCTTCAGGTTACACGTGGAATTACAATCCGTCAATAATTGAGTTAAACGGTTTTGCTAAAGTTGTGTGGATCGGCAAACGAGTAGTTCTGCCTCAGGAAAACCTTGCAAAAGTTGAAAGCGAAGATGGAACAACCATCGTTACGAATTATGAATATAGAACCATCTTCAAAGACCCCTCTTATTACCGTTACTGGAGCTTTGGCTCAAACGTTAATTCTCCTTCCATCAATAAAACAGATAATAACTCGGCGTATGTATTTGGCTGGGCTGAAACGAACGGGACGGTAACAAATAAATTTGCGGACAATACTCTTTCCACAATAAGAACCTTAAACACTACCGGAAAGTATTTACAACTTTGTAACGGCGCTGATAAGTACTCAATGTTCGCCTTATCATTTACAAATACGGCTTTACCATACAACTTTACACTTTCAAATAGCGTCGGCAGCGTTGCGCTCGCAAAAGAAAACAGTTCTCTTAGCGTCAACAAAGGAAGAGAAGGAGTTGTGGTTAAAGACAGCAGCCAGATATACTTTACGCTTGGCGATGTTTTGGTAAACGGAGAAAACATCTCGTTCAAGGCAATTCCCGATACGTTTTCCATTACCTCCGCAGCAGATGTTAACAACTGTGTAAAGACAAATCCTTTCAGCGTGACTGATAACTCTTCGCTTTTTTACAGTGTGCAGTACGGCGTATCAAACGCAGAACAGCTAAAGAGAACATTTACCGAAAGCGATGTTGTTTCTTTCCGAATAGAATTAGTAGATGCAGCGACAGAAACCGTTTTAGGCGTGTTTGATAATATCAGCTACACCAAACAGAATGCTGTTTCTTATGACAACTTCTCGTATGAGGTTTCAACTGAAGGGATAGGAAACAGAACGGTTTATCTGCGGTTAGTAACCACTACTGCCGAAGGATGGAATTTTGCTATTACCGATAAACTTGATAACCAAAACATCATAGCCAAGCGTTACGTTAAACAAGTTGCTTTCAAATCAGCAGCAGTGATAAAAGATTATGCTCTTGAGCAAAATTATCCCAATCCCTTCAACCCGGCTACTACAATAACTTATCAATTACCGAAAAGCGGAAGTGTTACGTTAAAGATATTTGACATTCTCGGTAACGAAGTAAAGACACTTGTAAACGAGCAGAAAGAAATGGGCAGATACACAGTTCAGTTCGATGCCTCCTCACTTGCAAGCGGAATGTACGTTTACCAATTACGGGTAAATGATTATACTTCTACTAAGAAAATGATGCTGGTGAAATAAAAATAACCTCACCCTTAATCCCTCTCCTTAAGGAGAGGGAAACAGGGCGAGGCAAAAAAAATTAACTGCCTTTCGGAGTAGTGGTAACTAAAAGACATGAACTAAAATAACCACACAAAAACTTACATAAAGGAGTTTTCTTATGGAACAAAATCTTATTTCAGCAGCGCTTTCAAGTGAAGATGCTGCACAAATAAACAGCGCGCTTGAGACGATCAATCAAAAGCTGCCGTTTCTTATTACGTTTACCGAGCAGCAGAAAAAATCAATTCACAAACTCGGGAATACGTTAAAACCGTTTGTTGATGACGCCGCAGGCACGGTTAATCTTTATCCTCAAATAATGAGCGGAACTTTTGATAAGGAAGAGTATATGAGGGATTATCAACTCTATAAATCACTTTTTGAATTAAACGGCAAACTTGCATCGCTTCACTCGGCAGTTGACGATACCTTAACAGCGGTAGGAAGCGATGCGCTGGTCGCTTCATTGCTTATCTATTCGGCGGTTCAATCAAACAAGGATAAAATAGCGGGCTTGGATGCGGCAGCCGATAGGATGAAGGTCTTTTTTGAGAAGAAGAAAGCTACTCCCAAGCCTCCGGCGCAATAAAAGGAGAGACTTTCCGTTAGAAAAAGATGTGAAAAGCCCCCTGGCAAAGAGAGTTAGCTTTGCTGGGGGGCTTTTTTCATTCCCGTTGAATGTCGAAAGGTTCTCTGGCAATGTCGAAAGGTTCTCTGCTAATGTCGGGAGATTATCCGGCAATGTCCGGTGGTTCTCCGGCAATGTCGGGAGATTGTCCGGCAATGTCGGGAGGTTCTCAAACAATGTCGGGAGGTTCTCTGGCAATGTCGGGAGATTCTCCGGCAATGTCCGGTGGTTCTCCGGCAATGTCGGGAGATTATCTGGCAATGTCGGGAGATTATCAAAGAAGCTCCGTTGATTCATAACCCGGTAAACCACCTTACGCAAAAAATAGCATTGATTTCTTAATAAGTTACCTCACGCAAAAATAGGCTTAGGCTCTTAGAGAATCGCAATTGCTAACATGTTAACGATAATTGAATAACGAATAATGAACAAGAAATAATGAATTTCGAAGTGAATGCAATCCGTATTTTAACTTCATCATTCGAAATTC
>MNVA01000218.1 GCA_001871325.1 Ignavibacteria bacterium CG1_02_37_35 | reverse complement strand
AACTGATTCTTTAATTGATGCGGGTCGAATGAGAATCCGCCCGATCTTCATGACCACCTTAACTATGATTTTCGGCATGACCCCGATAGCGCTTTCATCCGCTCCCGGCGCCGAATGGAAATCAGGTTTGGCCTGGGCGTTGATAGGAGGACTAACAAGTTCTCTCTTTTTAACGCTGCTTATTGTACCGATCGTTTACACAAAAGTAGAAGAGTACAGAGTTAGAATACCGGCATTATTTAAACGTGCAAGTGAATTGGTAGGATTAAGAAAAAGTTCTGCTAGTGAAATAGTGATTGAGAAGTGATGATAATTCGTAGCGCCTTGCCCCCGACTGAGTCGGGATAAACATGGCAAGGCGCTATATATTTAAATTTTATTTTAAAACAACCAACTTCTTTGTTTGCACAAAATCATCTGAGCGAAGTTGATAGAAATAAAACCCGCTTAACAATTCCTAAACTTGTGGCGCACTGGAGCCATTCGTAATTCATAACCTGGTAAACCAGAACAAAAGATTTATTCTGTAAAGACGGGGCATGCCCCGTCTCTACTCTTAATCTAAAAATATTCTTGCCATTTTGCGCAGAATATTTTTGCTAACTATCTAATTATTTTAAAAATACCATCTTCTTTATCGAAGAATATTTTTGCTTCCCGTCGAGTGATACCGCACTTAACCGGTAGAAATACACTCCGCTTGAAAGACTTGAAGAATTAAACTGCACTTCATAATTCCCCGCAGAAATAATTTCATCTTTTAGCAACTTCACATCTTGCCCTAATACGTTATAGATTTTTATCAATACTTTTGAATCGAAAGGCAAAGAATAATTTATAACGGTACTCGGATTAAATGGATTTGGGAAGTTTTGTGCTAACTCATATTCTTTCGGAAAGTTCTCAAAATCATTTATTGCCGTAATTGATGTGTTAACAGCAAAACTCATAACGCTTTCAAATCCGGTTAAGTCTATTGCTGAAACCCGGTAATAATATTTATCGGATGATGATAACCCGGTATTAGAAAAATTCGTATTTGCCGTTGAGTCAATGAGAGAAACATTTACAGAATCGGCACCGCGATAGACCTTATATTTTAGCAAACCCACCGCTCCGCCTCCGTTTGCCCAAGTTAAATTAATTGCAGAGCTTGAAGAAGCAGCCGCAAGATTTTTAGGCGGAAGCTGCAAATTAAATTCCTGCGGTGAACGTGCTATGTTTGAAATTCTCAATTCATCAATCTTCCCTTTATAAGTTCCCTGGTTTGTATAAAGAGAAAAGTATGGGTCTTTTCCTATCCACAACGGCTCTGTGTTCATTGTAATGGAGCCAAGCACTGCTGTCGTGGTCATAATATTCTTACCATTCAAATAGAAGTTGAATGATACATTTGATCCGCTAACGGAACGCGTAACTGCTACATGCTGCCATTGATTTGTTTTCAAAACATCGGTGTTTGTTAGTGTACCATACCAGCTGCCATAATGTGCGTGAAGCTCCAAATTGCCGCCATTCTTTACCGCAAAGACGTAGGGATGAGTAGTATTTTTAGAACGTTTTGCAACCAGTCCAAATCCCGGGTCTGCGCCTGTAGCGGTAAAATCAGACATAGTTGGATAGAGCCACATTTCTATAGTTATATTCTGTAGATTTAACGCAGCATTGTGAGGAATAGAAAAATAACCTTGATTTGCATACACGGTCGCATTACCAAATTTTCCAGAATCAAAAGTTACTCCGCTTGCAATCGTTCCGTTAAATGAATTACTGCTTGCATCGCTAATAGTTGAACCGCTTGATTCATCCATGTGCATTAGCAATACGGTGTTGGCGTCAGGAGAGTAGGTACATATTAACGCTTTGATTGTAAACGCATTATCACTTACATCTGCTGTTGCAGAGTTTGAAACATCACTAATTTTTACTTTGCAGTTTGTTGATAGCGTATTTGGAACTGTCCAAGCATAACTTCCACTGCTTGCCGGAGTACTTGCAATAATTGTACTCCAATTTGTTCCACTGTCTGTTGTGTATTCAAGTTTTATGTTTATAACATTGCTGCTTGACCATTTAATGGTATCAACAGTTCCCGCAACAAAATTTTCTCCACCGTTGGGGGAAATAATTTGAACAGATGCTGTAGGGTTTTCATCCTTGAGGCAACGAACACTAAAACCGAATTTCTTATTGAAATTGTAGAAGTTGATATAACCATCAGTGAAGTAAAGGAACAGGTTGGATGCGTAGGTTGCATCACCCTCTGTAGAACTCCAAAAGTAAGTGTAGATCCCTAAATCGAACAAGTTACCATCGAGTCCGTCGGCGCCCGCTAACAAGGCAGAGAAACCACTTGTGTTTGTGCCCGCACCATCACCGCTTCCTTGACCAATTGCTTTTAATGCGTTGCCACCATAAAAACCGCCTACACTAGTTTGTAAGGTTGTAAATTCTGCTTTTGTTGGTATGTGCCAACTAGTCGGGCAAATACCTTTGGCTCCAGACGTTGTTACATACTGCATCGCCTCATTCCATTGGTATAATCCGCCGTATGTAGTACAATATGCTTCATCATTATTATAACAGTATTTTTCTATAAAATTACTTCCGCCGTTACTGGTTTGGTCTAAATTACCATTTATACGTGTTCCCACATCAAGGTTTTCTTTCAACCATGTTTGTGTCCCAATTTTTACTATGTGATAGGTTTTTCCTGCATAAGTAAGAGTATCATATCCACTATCGCTAGGCGTAATTGAGAAATCCATATCACTCGTATCAGAAAGTAAACTGTTGTTTACATCACTTACTTTTAATTTACAATATGTTGATGGAGTATTTGGAACTGTCCAAGCATAACTTCCGCTGCTTGCCAATGTATTCGCAATAATTGTACTCCAGTTTGTTCCGGTGTCTGTCGTGTATTCAAGTCTTATGTTTGTAATGTTGCTGCTTGACCATTTAATGGTATCAACAGTCCCCACAATAAAACTTTCTCCACCGTTGGGAGAAATAATTTGAACAGATGCTGTGGGGTTTTCATCCTTTAGACACCTCACGCTAGAACCGCTCCCCTTCCAACTTTGGCTCAAGTTGACACTACTACCGCGTTCCAGGTTCATGTTGGATGCGCCCGTAGCACCATACTCCGTAGAACTCCAAAAGTAAGAGTAGTATCCTAAGCCTGTAAAGCCACCAACCATGCCGCGAAAGCCAGGGAGCAACGCTGAGAAACCGCTTGTGTTTGTTCCCGTTCCTTGTCCTACTGCCTTTAATGCGTTTCCATCATAACTTACTGCTGTTGCTAATGTTTGTAACTCTGCTTGTTTTGGTACGTGCCAACCGGTTGGGCAAATTCCTCTTGTTCCGGGTGCAGTGCTATATGCCATTGCTTCATTCCATTGGTATAAACCGCCGTATGTTGTACAATTTGCCGGATTATTGTCATAACAATATTTTTCTATTGTTCCATTATCACTTGGGTTTTCTGTTACTTGTATCATAGTCCCGATATCAAGGTTTTCTTTCAGCCAAGTTTGTATCCCAATTTTTACTGTGTGATAGGTTTTTCCACCGTAAGTAATGCTATCATACGCGCTCTCATAATAAATTGAAAAGATATTATCACTTGTGTCGGCAAGTAAACTGTTAGCAACATCTGAGATTCTTGCTTTGCAGTTTGTTGATGGAGTATTTGGAACTGTCCAAGCATAACTTCCACTGCTTGCCGGAGTACTTGAAATTATTGTCCCCCAGTTTGTCCCATTATCTGTTGTGTATTCAAGTTTAACATTTGTAACGTTTGTGCTTGCCCATTTGACTGTATCAACAGTACCAGCAACAAAACTTTCTCCACCATTGGGACGAATGAGGGTAATTAGAGAATTTGAATTCGCCAGCGCATTTTCGTAGGCACCCATATCCGGATTTGAGCCGGAGGGATTGGGGCGAGGATTAAATTCTATATCTGTGGATGGTGCATATAATGAAGTAGCCGTACCGATACAAGGACTGGCGTCGGAAAGGTGATAATTGTTATTAACCGGATCGACGAACAATGGATCAACATCAATATTCCCTGTGCCAGTATATCCTCCTTCTATGTTGGAAAACATCACAGTTGTAGTCCCTTGTTTTATGTTTACATCCACCCCAACGTTATCACGAACGATACTATTTATAACTGTCCCACCCGACGAAGCATAAATACCATTATTAGTATGACTGTAAGAATCGTTCTGCACAATAGTAGAGTTGATTATGGTAGGAGATGAACCTGCACCCGCACTGATGCCGCCACCAGAATCCTCTCCATAATTGCCATAGATCAGACAATTAACAACGAGAACACCACCCCCGGCCGCATTGGAAATACCATGATTAGTATTGTTCTTGATAATACAATTATGTATTTCAGCGCTGGCATACCAGCATCCAATTCCGCCGCCTGAACCGGCGTATGCAGAGTTCCCGGTGATGATACAGTTATTGATAGTCGGATTGGAACCATTATAGCTGTAAATCCCCCCGCCAAAGTGTTGAGACCCGGTAAGAAGAGTTCCGGATCCATTAGTGATCGTAAAGCCATCTATAATAGAAGCAGTGGTTTCACCCGAAACAAAACTCACACAGCTTCCGGCTTTATTTCCATTTATGGTTGTATTCAAAGCACCGCCATCGCTTTTGAGCCATATAGCTTTACCGATGAAATTAATATTCTCATAGTAAGTTCCACTATAAACAACAATTGTATCTCCGTTCTGTGCGGCGTTAATTGCTTCTTGAATTGTTGCGTATTGAGATGGAACACGAAGGGTTGTTTGTCCAAAGACATGGATTGTACTGAAAAGAATTAGAAAAGTTACAAGAATAGAAAATTTTTTCATTTTGAACTCCTATTAATTTTAGTTTCAATTGATAAACATAATAAAACCAAAGGCTCCCAACTTTAGCCGAACTAGTTTTTAAAAACTTTAAAAATTCGTTAGCAAAATATACACCATTCTAAGGTCATTCCTGAGTTTTTCTGTTAACAACATTTCGGCAGTAACTCACCATTCATCTCTTTCCCATCTCATATCTTTCTGTTAATTTTCACTTACAAAAATTTGCAAAAGGACTCCACATGAAACTCATATACTATTTTATAGTTGGCATTATTATTTCGACGATGTCATTCTCTCAAAATACTTTTTACCACTCTAAAGATTTTACGGTAACCAGCGAAAAAGTTATACAAGGCAGTTTTGAAGCTAAAGCGGTTTCACCAACGGAAATTATTTCTTCTTATAAAAGCGTTTACAAAAAAGCCGCGCAAAATAAATTGGAATTTAAATTCAGTTTAAATGGATTGGATAACGAGCGTGGTTTTGCGCAAAATCATCAACTTACACTCAAACCGGT
>MNVA01000114.1:8008-8808 GCA_001871325.1 Ignavibacteria bacterium CG1_02_37_35 | reverse complement strand
AAAGAATGTAGGCGTAACCTAATTGTTTATCAGTCAAAACCGGATCGTGCCCGCTGTCTATGCTTCCGTCAAAACCGATGCGGTCAAAGTCGTGATTTTCAATAAAAGTATTTACATCAAATCCCGAAACGCCCGAATTTACAAGTCCGGCGCTGTATAAAGTATTTACATCGAATGAACCGGTGGTATTGTTGCACAAATCTTTTAACGTGTAACGAAGCGGGAAATCGAACATCGAAACTTTTGCACCGTTAACGTTTTGCACTTGATTTAACCAACTGCCAATGTCGCTGTTATCGCTCCACAATTCTGCAACGGCATAATCATAACTGCCAACTCCTTTTAGCCAAGCAGCCATAAAATCGGGATCAATTGATTTAACGGCGTCAAGACGAAAGCCGTCGAACTTCATCGTTTCGCGGAGATATTTTCCCCAGGCGATAAGACTATCGCGCACACTTTTTTTGTTATGATCGAGCCAATCGCCAAAACGGAAAATCGGATCAACTTGTGTAAACAAAGGATCAACCCAGCAATTTTCTGAATTGGGATAAAACGATGAAGCGTCTTTTTTAAACCTGCCGGAACCGGCGGGATAATTGAAAAGCAAATAAGCGGAATCGGATACAATTTTATTTCCGTTGTTATAAGGGATACATTGGTAAGGAATTTTCTCCTCTCCTCCCATCATGTGTCGAAGGACTGCATCGGCGTAAACTTTTATTCCCGCATCATGAAAAGATTTTATCGAATGTTCCAATTCGCCTCTACTGCCAAAACGGGTTTCGCGCGAACCTTTC
>MNVA01000114.1:0-7976 GCA_001871325.1 Ignavibacteria bacterium CG1_02_37_35 | reverse complement strand
AGGATCGTAACCCATAGAAGCGCCGCCGCCTGCGCCTTTTACGGGAGAAGGAAACCAGATCGCGCCGAATCCGGCTGAAGCCAATCGCGGAGCGAGACTCGCAAGTGAATCATACCAAATTCCACCGTCAGGTGAATTCCAATAGAAACCTTGCATCAGTACATCAGATTTTGGATTTGAAGTTTGACTAAACCCCATCGCTTCAAATAATAGTACTAAAAGTAGAACCGTTTTCTTCATGCTAATTCCTCGTAATCGCCTTTTTATTCGGAAAGATTATTTTTGTTATGTTTGTAAAAAGTTTAATTCAAAATTAAGAGATTTATTTCTTTGAACAAGAAAAGAATTTGTAAGTGTGCGTAAAACATGGCGCGGCAAGCTGCAAGGTTGATGGCTGATTTTTAATGGATGATGGAATCCAGAAAACTTAAACAGTTATACTATCGCATGACAAAATCAGAACAATTAGCAGGCAGAAAACAGAAGATAGTGTGCAATTGAGACATTCAACCATTCTTAGTGCGGCATAGCCGATAACAAAAGTTTTTTTACTATCAGTGAGGATACTTTGGAGATAAGAAATATTTATTCCCAATGGGAATGTAAGTTGTTGGTGGATTTCTTGTTTATAAAGATTCAACCCGCCAGAGTCGGGTTGCAAAAGAAATCCCAGAGGGATTTTATATTTGTAATAAGAACAAAAGAAGAAAAAAAGGAATCCCATCGGGATTCAATATTTTTTAATTTTGTTTCATGTAAAAAGAAAATAGAAAACAATTAAAAAAATCTTGATCACTAATTATAAAATGACTCCTCATCAAGCGTTAGAAAAATATTTCGGTTATAAAAAATTTAGACCCGGTCAGGAAGAAATTATTAAAGAAATTCTTGCCGGTAACCACGTACTCGCGGTTCTGCCAACCGGTGCGGGAAAATCTATTTGCTATCAAATCCCGGCGCTGATTTCTGAAAATTTTTCGGTTGTTGTTTCTCCTCTCATCGCTTTGATGAAAGACCAGGTTGACGGGCTTAATAGAACGGAAATGATTTCAGCCTTTATTAACAGCTCGCTTGAGTATTATGAGATTGAAAGAATCTTAAAAGAAGTTTCGTACGGAAAAATTAAGTTGCTTTACGTTGCGCCGGAACGGTTTGAAAATCTTTACTTCGCAGAAAAGATAAAGCAGCTTAACCCTAACTTTGTATTTGTTGATGAGGCGCATTGTATTTCTGAATGGGGACACAACTTTCGCCCAAGTTACCGGAAGATAAAAGAGTTTCTCACTTTTTCGGGAGTAAAAAAGATCGCGGCGTTTACGGCAACGGCAACACCGGAAGTCCGGGATGATATTCTTGTACAACTTGGACTTAAAGAGCCAAAAGTTTTTGTACGCGGATTTGAGCGGGAAAATCTTTCCATTCAAGTTATCCAAACAAAAAAGAAAGATGAAAAAGTTGTTGAACTGATTTCTCTTTACAAAACTCCGGCGATCATTTATACTTCTTCCAGAAAAAAAGCTGAAGATGTTTCACAAGTTTTATCATTGTATAAAATTAAAAATTCGTTCTATCACGCGGGACTAACGTCAGCTCATCGGAAAAGAATTCAAGAAGAATTTTTAGAGAGTAAAACTCCTGTTATCATTGCCACCAATGCATTCGGAATGGGAATTGATAAAAAAGATATCCGCCTCGTCATCCATTACAATATGCCGGGAACGATCGAAAATTATTATCAGGAGATCGGCAGAGCAGGCAGAGACGGCAAACCTTCAACGGCAGTTTTATTGTTTGAGTCGAACGATTCTTCAATTCATCAATATTTTATTCAATCTTCTTATCCTGATAAAGAACTGCTGCAAAAGTTGTATGATGGGCTTTGTACTTACGGCAAAGTGAAAATTGGTGAAACAAGAGATGCGGAAATCCCGATAAATTTTGAATATCTTTCTTCGTTTGTGAAGAAAGATTTTTCCAAAGGATTGCTGATGGCGGCGATTAAAATTCTTGAGGAAGCCGGACATCTAAAATTTATTTCTGATTTTGAACGGCAAAACTCTCTTCAAATTATTATTGATTTGGAACATCTAAAGAATTACACCAAGTATTTGAAGTCTCCTCAGAAAAAAGAATTAATCGTTTTCTTGTTACGGAAATTCGGTTCATCTCTCTTCACTTCAAAAATTAATTTTTCTCTTCAAGATTTTGCCCATGAACTGAGCGCCTCAACCGATGAGATTGATAATGCGTTGCTTTCATTGCAGCACAGCGGAATCCTTGAATACACAAAGCCGCTCGGCAGAGAAAGTCTTTTCTTGAAAGGACCGCGTGTTGAAAGTTCGAAGCTCAACATCAATTATATGAAGTTGAACCAAGCATACTTTCACGCGCAAAAAAAACTTGAGCAGATGATTGATTTTGTTTATTCAAAAGAATGCAGATTTAAATTTATCTTAAAATATTTCGGCGAGGACGTTACCGGCTACAAATGCAACAAGTGCGATGCGTGCGTAAACAAAGACACACTCCCGGAATCCACTCTTGATTATTTACGCGAAATTCTTTTGAGAACTGCGCACGAAATGGAGCTTGGTGCAACTGAAACTCAACTTGTTTCAATTCTTTCCGGCTCTTCTAAAGCGGCAAACCTAAAAACTGTTTCCACGTTCGGCGTTTGTTCGACATTTTCAAAACAAGATATTATCACGGTTGTGCGGCACTTAATTGATACGGAAGATTTACAAAAGGACACAAAACAATTCAAGAAGATTTTTCTTACCAATAAAGGGAAACAGTTTCTTCTTCAAAAAGGAATCGTCGTTCCAACTGAAGAGCCTCAGGATTACGAAAAGAATTTAGAGTTGTTCCATCTTTTAAAAGAAGAACGAGATAAAGCGGCGCTCAAATTCGGGCAGCCAAAGTATATTGTCTGCGGTGATGATGTTCTGCGCGAGCTTGCAGAGATAAAACCTGTCACTCATTTTGAGATGCTGCAAATAAAGGGATTCAATCAGCGGATGTTCACTAAACTTGGAGCAGCTTTTTTAGAAATTATTGAAGGAATTGAAGCGAACGATTCCACTTTGTTCAGTGAAATCAATACAGGGAAGCGTTCTTTGCCTTCATCTATCACCGAAACTTATCAGTTAATTCAAAAAGGATTTACATTAAAAGAAATTGCGCAAACAAGAAAACTTGCCGAGCCGGTAATTTCAATGCAGGTAGAAACCATTTTGGAATATTTCCCCGGCACCGATATATCCACTCTCTTGTCAGAAGAACTTTTTCAACAAATTTCTTTACAAGTAAAAAAGGGATTTTCAAATTTAAAGGAATTAAAAAAGCGGCTTCCCGAGTTTATCAGTTACGCTGCTATAAGAATCGTAATTGCGAAGATGAAGACGATTGTTTGAGGAAAGTAAGCTGGAATCTTGTAGTCTGAATGACTGAATGTTTGTATGACTGAATGAAATCCAAAACAATCATTCATCCATTCAGCTTCATTCAGTCATTCCGTTAAAATTTTGTTGATAAATATTTTTATTAACAAGTATCGTCACGGCAGATTTTTACAACTTACTTGATCCTTCTTTTTTTCTGCTGTCCTTCCAAATTCTCCATCACTTTGCCGAAAAACTCCGCCCACTTTTTCTGGTCCCCGTTATATTCGTTAATTGTGGAGAGATATTCTTCCTCTGTAACCGAATATTTCTTATAGAGTTGTTCCCGAATCTTTATTGATGAAGCAACATCATTTCCGAGTGAATCTTGAGCAACCAAGTAATCAGTATACAATTTTATAAATGTATCTTGCTCAATAGTTTTCACGTTAGTAGCATAAAAGACAAATGCCGCGAATCCAATGGTGAGTGTGGCTAATAAAATAAACCAGAATTTCTTTTTTGCCGTCATCTTTTTTACATTTTCCGGCTTGCTTCAAAAAGAATTTTCTTTTCTCGCTCGGTTAAGTTTTTGTATCCGGAAAGGCTGATCTTGTCTAAAATTCTATCAATATCTTCTTGAGTAACATCGCTTTTCTCTTCATTCAGATCGCGAAAAGTTGCATCTTCAATATCAGCCCCAGTTTTCTTGAACGGATTTTTAAACGAAGATTTCTGAAAAACATCTCTTTGGGAAGTCAAACCTCTGCGTGCATTTCCAAAAATCTCCTTAAAGCGAACTGTTGAATCTTTATCAAAAAGGATAAACAAAAATCCGACTAACGCACCACCCAAATGTGCAAGGTGAGCGACTCCGCTTCCAACACTGTCAACCGCAAGGAATTCAAACACAACCATGAACGCAATAAAATATTTAGCTTTAACAGGAATAAAGAAATAGAGAAAAATCAATCTATCAGGAAAGAACATTGCGAAGGCGATCATCACACCGTAAATAGCGCCTGAAGCGCCGATCGTTGGAGCCAAAGCCCCGGTTAAAACGGGAGAAAGAAAGAGATGCAAAAGTCCCGCGCCGATCCCGCACGCTAAATAATAAATTAAGAATTTCTTTGAGCCCCACGTATTTTCAATTTCAGCTCCGAACATCCAGAGGGCGAACATGTTAAATAAGATGTGAGAAAATCCGCCGTGTAAAAATTGGTAAGTGATAAGCTGCCAAACCTGGAATCCGTATCCAAGCGGCATCAACGCGAACCAATGAATAATAACCTGCTCTGCAGGCACACCGTTGAACACAATATTCTGCATCATCGCCATCAACAAAAAAATTGCGCCGTTGATGATGAGCAGATTTTTAATTACCGGGGGAAATAATCCAAATCCGCCAAATCCGCTCGGACGATAATAATCTCTGTTGTATAAACCCATTAATCTCTCTTTATTGTTTTTAGTTGTCAGTAGTCAGTCCGCCGCAGCGGATCATTTTTCAGTATCTTATTACTCGTGATCGGGCTCTTGATCTTAATCGTACTTGTCTCATTCATAGTAAATAATGAATAACGAACAAGGAATACTGAATTTCGAAAAAATACTTTATCATTCGTCATTCCTTGTTCAATATTCGATATTCATATCAAACTTTTTGACTAATTCTTAATCATTCAACGCTTCAACGCCGGGAAGGACTTTTCCTTCGAGGAATTCCAACGAAGCGCCGCCGCCTGTAGAAACGTGCGAAACTTGTTTCTCGAGTCCGGCTTTTGCAATTGCTGCGGCAGAATCTCCGCCGCCGATAACAGTTATTGCACCTTTTGCCGTTACTTCAGCTAACACTTCCGCAATGGCATTTGTTCCTTTGGCAAAATTGTCAAATTCAAAAACGCCCATTGGTCCATTCCAAACGATGGTTTTTGAATTTCTAATTGCTTCGCTGAATAACTTAATAGATTCCGGTCCAATATCCAACCCCATTTTGTCAGACGGCATTTTATTAACTTTAACGACTTCTTGAGGAGAATCGTTCTTAAATTCCGCTGCAACCACAACATCAACCGGAAGAAGGAATTGTAATTTTTTTGTTTTTACTTTTTCAAGCAATTCTTTTGCAAGATCGACTTTTTCCGCTTCAAGCAAAGAGGTTCCGATTTCCCAGCCTTGCGCTTTGTAAAAAGTATAAGCCATTCCGCCACCGATGATGAGTGTATCAACTTTATCAAGCAGATTGTTTATCACATCTATCTTGCCGGAAATTTTTGCTCCGCCGAGAATTGCGCAATAAGGACGCTCCGGATTCCCGACAGCTTTTCCCAAATAATTTAATTCTTTTTCCATTAAGTAACCTGCAACCGAAACCGCAAGAAACTTAGTTACACCTTCTGTTGAAGCATGCGCGCGGTGTGCGCTTCCAAAAGCATCGTTCACATAAATATCGCCGAGTTCCGCAAGCTGTTTTGCAAATGCGGGATCGTTCTTTTCTTCTTCTTCATGGAAACGCAAATTTTCTAAAAGAAGAACGTCGCCGCTTTTCATTTCGTTTACTTGCGCTTTTACCGCTTCGCCGATGCAGTCTGAAGCGAGTTTAACTTCCTTGCCGAGAAGTTCGGAAAGTTTTTTTGCTGCGGGAGCCAAACTGTATTTTGGATTTACTTTCCCTTTCGGTCTGCCAAGGTGACTCATTAAAATTGCTTTGCCACCTTCGGCAATAATTTTCTTTATTGTCGGAAGCGATTCTACAATGCGTTTGTCGTCTGTTACGTTTAGATTTTCATCTAACGGAACGTTAAAATCTACGCGAACGAGCACGCGTTTATCTTTTAATTCTATATGGTCAATGGTCCTTTTTTTCATTTCATCCTCAATTTTTTATTAATTGCACCTGCAAGTTACGGAAAAGGGAGAAAATATGAATCTAATAATTCTTCTTGCCATTGGTTTTCTCTTCCCCTAAGTTTGTAGCAAACAATTGAACGGAAAGCGGGATTGAAAAGTTGTACCCGCTCTTCTACTCACGAATAAAAATCGTAGTGGCTCATTTATGAAAAAATTCTTTCGCTTCATTTTCTTCTCCCTTTTCTTTTTTGCTGCGGGAATGTTTGCACAAGATAGTCTTTACCTGCAATCCATATTCCATGGTGAAAATGACAAGGATCAATTTGGAGTTGTTGCAAATGTCGGCGATGTAAACGGTGACGGTTTTGAAGACCTGATGATTGGCGCACCTGGTGCTTCGCGTAATCTCTATACTGACCCACCTACAAGAGGATATGCTAAATTGTATTACGGTGGCACTGTCTTTGACACTATCCCCGATATAACTTTTAACTATTATGGAGCTTTTACAACCTTTGGGGCTACTATTGCCGGAGATGGTGATCTTAATGGTGATGGGTATGATGATTTTGCTATCGCCGATCCAACATACGGAAGTTATCAGGTGGGAAAAGTCTATGTCTTCTTTGGAGGTCCACAGTTAGATACAATTCCAGATGTGGTCTTAACGCTTAATCCCAACAAATATTTTTATACACGCTTCGGTTTAGCAATGACTATGAACGGTGATATTAACCATGACAAATACGATGATCTTGTTGTTGGGGCAGCTTATGATGATTGGGATAGACATGGAGAAGTCTTTATATATTTTGGCGGAACACAAATGGATGCTGAAGCCGATATAAACTTAATATGTAAAACGCCACTTCAAGAATTTGGACTTTACGTTGATTATGCTGGAGATGTTAATGAAGATTTTATTGATGATTTAGTAGTAGGTTCTTATCCTCTTGAAAGTGATACAACAACATTTATTTTTTTTGGTAATAAAAACCTTGATATTGGATTCCATAACAGTTACGCATTTACCTCACCCGTGCAGGGCATAATTACATCGTTAGGCGATATTAATGGAGATGGGTATTCTGATTTTGCCGTTGGCTCACATCTTTTTGCCGCACCAATAAAAAATGGTCACTTAATTGAAATCTTAATCGAAAATCCCGATAGTATTAATTATACAATAAAAGCAAGATGTCCGGATCTAAATAAAGACGGCTATGAAGAAATACTTTGCTCCTCTTCAAAAGCAAGAGAAGAAAATGTATTAATTATCTTTGGTGGGAATAAACCATCTTTAACAAATGCCATTATTTTCAAGGACCCTGATGATAAGATCGGATTTGGAAGACACATTACATCCTGTCCAAAACTTCTTAATGATACGACGATTTCAATTATCATAGGTGATACAGAAACTTATGATTATAATACTCACGGTACGGGAAAGGTTATAATTTATAATGACAAACTTATAACAGGAGTTGCAAATGATGAAAGTAGCGTAAAAAATATTGATTTTACCCTTTCACAAAATTATCCTAACCCTTTCAACCCCTCAACCCAAATACAATATGCTCTTCCAAGCACAAGCAACGTAATTGTAACGGTTTATAATTCTCTCGGGCAAATCATAAAAGTATTTAACGAAGGAACTAAAGAAGCCGGAAACCATAACATTACTTTCAACGGAGAGGGACTTTCTTCCGGCATTTATCTCTACAGTGTTAATTCTGTTTCCAT
>MNVA01000193.1 GCA_001871325.1 Ignavibacteria bacterium CG1_02_37_35 | reverse complement strand
TGAGCGGTTATGCTCTCCCCGATTAATAGAATAATGAGTAAGGTAAAATAAAATGGGAAAAGAAATATAGGAAAAGGTTTGTGTTTTTCTTTTTTGTTTAGGAGTGTTTTGGGTACTTGAAGGTCTGTTTTTCTCATAACACCGCTTCCTCTGCCTATGATTTAAATTAACCATTTATAACTTAGATTATTTTTATCCTTTTGTCAAGTCCTTCACAAATTATTTTTTCTGCTTGTTATAACTCTTTAGAAATGTCATGGTATTCAGCACAATAGAAATGTCATGCTCTTCAGCACGAAATGGACGTATTAATTTGAGGTGAAAAAAAACAGTGAATGGTATCCTCAGTTAAATTCATGTTTTTTTAACACGATTTACAAACAAGCCTGCCCGGCTCAGATGAGGATTACCGAATAACGATTATAAATTTGGTTTAAACTTTTAAAATCAGATTTGATACTTGCTCGTAGACAGAGAAACTAAGCAATTTATTTTGAAGACTGGAGAAAGTCTTCAATTCTTCTTCCCCCCATAAAGCGTTGGTTATAATATCCCTCTTCAAGAGAAGATACTACCACCCCAAGTTTTGTACTTGAGTGTGCGAATATGTTATTCCCCAGATAAATACCTACATGTCCCGGACGGACTCTTCTGCGTGTATTAAAAAAAACAAGGTCACCAAACTTTAAATCTTCCGTGTTATCAATATCCTCACCTTGTGTAAATTGTTCACGTGCAGAACGAAGGAGCGAAAAATTCAGAGAACTTTTAAAAACCGTTTGTGTGAAAGCAGAGCAGTCAATCCCGTGTTTTGTATTTCCCCCATATTTGTAAGGAGTATTTAACCAGCGGATTATTTCCATCAACATTTTTTCTTTAGAAGTCCCAAAGTCGTTAGCAATTGCATTTTCATTCAAGGTAAACTTTTTTAGAATTTCTTTGGAATCAGTTCGAGAAGAATCGGCATCGTAATCTTCAAGCTCATCTTCACCATCATTTACCAATAACGAATCACTTGCGGTAATATTCCGGATCGAATCTTGTTCATGAGAGTAACGAAGATTTGCTTCGGATTCTTTTTCGGTTTTAGGATTTTTAGAGTAACGTGTTGACTGGCTTCTAGTAGAACAGCCGGTCATCAAAAAAATTCCGGCTGTTATTAAAAATGGAACAATAATTTTGTTCTTCACAAAACTATCCGAGATACGCTTTAAGATTTTTGCTGCGTGAAGCGTGGCGCAATCTTCTGATCGCTTTTTCTTTTATCTGGCGTACGCGCTCGCGGGTTAAATTAAATCTTTCTCCAATTTCTTCAAGGGTTAACGAATGTTCTTTGTTCAATCCGAAATAGAGTTTAATAACCTCAGCTTCACGTTCGGTTAACGTAGAAAGCGCTCTCTCTATTTCAGTTTTTAAGGATTCGGTCATCAACGTTTGATCCGGCTGCGGATGTTGATCGTTCTGCAAAACATCAAGCAGTCTATTGTCTTCACCTTGAGCAAAGGGGGCATCCATAGAAACGTGTCTGCCTGAAATTTTTAAAGTATCGGCAACTTCATTCACATCCATTTCAAGTTCGGTAGCTAATTCCGCTGCGCTTGGTTCACGTTCATATTCTTGTTCAAGATTGCTATACGCTTTCCCGATCTTGTTTAAGGCGCCAACACGGTTTAACGGCAAACGGACGATTCTGGATTGTTCAGCTAAGGCTTGTAAAATAGATTGACGAATCCACCAAACCGCATAGGAAATAAATTTAAATCCTCTGGTTTCATCAAATCTCTTGGCAGCTTTTATTAAGCCGAGATTTCCTTCGTTAATTAAATCCCCGAGTGACAAACCTTGATTTTGATATTGTTTGGCAACACTTACAACAAAGCGAAGATTTGCTTTTGTTAGCTGCTCTAAGGCTAATTGCTCCCCTTTTTTTATCCGGATAGCTAATTCAATTTCTTCTTCCGGTTTAAGAAGACTAACCTTACCAATTTCCTGCAAATATTTATCGAGAGACTGACTCTCACGATTGGTATATTGCTTAGTTATTCTCACGTATATTCCTCGTAATTAATTTGCTAAATTTATAGTGTCAACAATTCCAACAATCGAAGCATCCACCGGTGCGAAATCTACCGGCAGTGGAATGACCGCTTCGCTTGCAGTAATGTAAACAACAATTTCTCCGGGACCTGCGCCAACTGTATCAACCGCAATTATCGGTTCTCCTAAATTCTCCAGTTCCGAAGATATAGGTTGGACTATCATCATTTTTAAGCTGAAAAGAGCTTCATACTTTTTCGTAGCCCAGAGATTTCCTATCACTTTTCCAAAATACATCCAACAGCCTTCAGGTTAAAAGGACTTAAAAAAAGACTTGCAAATTTAGGGCTTTCCAATGCCATTATCAACTTAATTAATACCCCATTTTTTTAGAGAATATTACTGATTTACCGGAATGTCCAATTTATCCACAATTGCCATAACGACAGCATCAACCGGACGATTTTTTGTGGTATTTGTCTGTCTTGCAGAGCTTCCGGTAGCAACAAGAACGATCTCTCCTTCCCCGGCGCCAACGCTGTCAACGGCAACTACAAAATTCTCTTTTTCTTTGAAATCTAAACTAAGCTGTCTAACAATCAAGAGTTTTGAGCCAACAAGATTTTCATCTTTTTTTGTTGACCAAACCGTTCCGATAACTTTTCCTAATATCATTTTACAAACCTATGGTTGTTTCGTTAAATTTTTTAATGCGTCTAATTTCCTGAACAAATAATTCTGGTTCTAAAGTTAATTGATCAAAAGTTCCTTCAGACAATTAACAGAACAACTAAAATATCTAAAAAGTTCGCCCCTAAATTTGGCAAAAAGATAGTTTCTTTAAACCTTTGGCAACATTGATATGAACCTTTACAAAAAATCATTTCATAAGCATCAATTTCTTTGTAGAACTATAATCATTTACCCGTAATTGGTAAACGTACATACCGCTTGCAAGTGATGAAGCATCGAATTGGACTGTGTATCTGCCCATTTCTCTATTTTCATCTACAAGTGTTTTTACTTCGTTACCGAGAATATCGAATATCTTTAAGGTAACACTACCACTTTTCGGTAACTGGTAAGTAATGGTGGTTGCTGGGTTAAACGGATTAGGATAGTTTTGTGCAAGAGCATAATCTTTTATTTGCAAATTTACATTAAGACCGATTACCTTTAAACCTTTTTTTGCAAGAGTTACATCCTCTTCATAAAATCTGTCGGTTATTGAATAATCAGCATCACCACTGTGATCGACAATTAGTCTAAGTTTTACGTCCTTTGTACTTATTGCTTCTGTATTCACTTGATAATCGATACTACTGTAACTTTGTAGAAAGTTTTTTGAGTAGGTTACAGGGTCTAAAGTACCTACAATTTGCCCACTTGAAGCATCAACTAACTCCACCTTAAATTTTACATGTTCATCGTTTTGTAAAACTTGAGCTGCCGTTGATGAATCAGTTACCCCATATTCCACGCTATAAGTAAACGATGAATTCGCTTTTAGTTCAAATGGTTCACTTTCTACCAACGTATTCAAAACATCTATGGTTGGAATCCTAAGAGTATCACATAACTGTTTGAACCGGATTTTTTCTCCGGTTACTTCAATATCGCCAAGCATAAAAAAGAACTGTGCAGCATCTTTTATTACTACTCCAGCCCTTCCGCTTGCTATAGTACCGTTAGAGTTTTCTTTACTTAAGGCTTGATAGTAACTGTTAAGTGAGGTCGATTGAGAGAGCGCATAGGGTTGCGTTGCGTTGTTAAAGGTCACTGCATACATAGCATCTGAAGTAACACCGTTTGAAAGTTGAATGGCGCTGCCTTGTAATCCGGTTAATGTTTTTATGTA
Source organism: Ignavibacteria bacterium CG1_02_37_35 (assembly GCA_001871325.1). Classification (GTDB taxonomy): domain Bacteria; phylum Bacteroidota; class Ignavibacteria; order Ignavibacteriales; family Ignavibacteriaceae; genus UBA1563. Next base: position 2,077 of record MNVA01000193.1, on the reverse strand, counting down.
GTTGCTGGATAAATGACCGTCAACGATTTTAAAACCCGTACCACTTTCTTTCCAACCTATATAATACGCCGTGTTTCCATCAGTTTTGTTAATTGAAGGTACAGTTGCATAAGTGCCAAACGACCATAAATAAGAATAATCCGGGTCTCTAAAAACAGTAAATGAATATTGAGACATGGTTCCTCCAGACCAGCAAACTCTTGCTCCGTACCCAAAATCAATGATAGAAGGTTTCTCATTTATTGGATAGGGACTACCGGTAGAGATGTTTGTAGTAACCAAACCGGTAAAATCAGAAGCAACTGTCCATTTTTTATAATAAATGGTCGTATAAGATTCCTGATAAACAAGCATGTGTTTTTTGGGTAGTATTCCTGCATTTGTAGCGAGTGACGGGTTTGTGCTGTATTGCGTTGTCCCGGGTATATTTCTGATATAAGATACTGACACATTACCATTATTCAATATATATTCTTTACCTGATAAACCATATGTTGCTGACGGTTTATGTAATACCAGCACAACGTCATTAATAGCTGAAATAACCGGCGTTGTATTATACGCGTAAGAATTTATATTACAGACATTTTCCCTCCATCTTAAAGTGCCGCTGCTTGAGTATTGAGATAAAATGAGCGCCGGGTTATAATTACTCCCTATACCTCTATCACATTGATACAAAATGTAAAGATACCCGTCGCTTGAAGTTGCAATAGCAGCTCCTTTTGCCTGAGTACCGTCATCATTTAATTTCACTTCTTGCTGCCAGGTAGAACCGTTATTTGTACTTTTCGTGTACCAAACATTTCCTTGAGATTCATAAACAAGATGTTTAATTCCGTTAGCATCTGAAATAAATTTACGCTGGCTGTTGCTGGAGAAACCGGCGGTGTTATCAGATAATAAGTGCCCTTTGTAATTTGCGCTAACAATTGGGTCAATGCCGGGTATATTATCTTTAAAAACTACACCAGTTTGTAAAGCAGAAGCATTTTCAAATTGAACCTCTGCACCGCTCCAGTTTTGGAAATAAAACGTGCGTGTACCTTGCGGGCTGCCTAAATTTATGTTTTGTGTTTGAGGTGCTTGGACTGAGTAGTTTGGTATACCCTGCTGGAATTGTGGATTCTGATTCAAGAAGACACCCTTATCAGTTGCCCCCTCTTTACCGATTGGCTCATACGATCCACTGGCTGATATCCAGAAATTTTCCGGTTGCGAATTATCACTTAACGCATACCAGGGGTCTTGAAATTGGAAATTACCTTTCCCGCTAATAAATGAGTTTTCAAGTCTTGCTTCTATTTTGCCATAATGCATATCCATAAATCGTGAATACTGACTGCCTGATGAAATAGCTTGGAAACCATGTAGAAGTTTGTTTTCGGCAATTTCATTGTTCCAGTGGTGTTGTTTATAATCAAGGTCTCCGCTCCAATTTTCAAACCGTTCATTATTTGTTTTGGCATTATGAGTCCGTTGTTCAACTAAGTTCCTTCCCTGACCTGATGCAACAACATTATACGTATCTCCGTCAATCACAAAGTTTCCACCAGCATTAGTACTACTGCCAATCTGGTTTGTAAAAGAGATATTATATACTGCGGCAGGGTCTATGGAATAGGCGTAACTTAATCCTGATCCAGTTCTTGCCGTAACAATTGGAAGTAAAGCCCCAAAGGATTTTGTATCGGTGAATAATTCACCGCCATTAAATATTCCTAGATCTATTTTTTCCCAAGTGACAGATGACCCGTTTGACCAGGTGACTACTGCTTCCATGTTTACGTTATAAGAGCCAGTAAAATTAACTTTTAGTCCATCTTGACCACCGGGGTATAGTAGAATATGGTTTGAAGAAAGATGACCTAGGCCACTGCCAGAACCATTTGCGGGGTAACTACTATGTGTATTTCTTAATTGAACTTCCGGAAATCCTACAATACCAGCTTCATCATAACCAAATCCTTGAACTGCACGGCTGCCGGTATAAAAATTCCAAACAATAAATTCTGTAAATGCTTCGCTTAAAGAAGAACCAAAGTTATTTTGTAAAACGTAATCATAAGAATCTAAA
>MNVA01000236.1 GCA_001871325.1 Ignavibacteria bacterium CG1_02_37_35 | reverse complement strand
ATACAACCCCTCCGGGGTTAGTAATCTTCCAATCATATTATTTTGTACCTGTCTGCCTCTGGCGGAATCTTTCGCTTCCCTTCCGTCCTTTTGTGGTTTTCAATCAACCATCAACCTTTATACATCAAACCTTCAATCATCAATCATCAATCATCAATCATCAATCCTGCCTACTGCCTATTCCCTATTGCCTACTGATTTTCTCCTTTCCCCTTGTCACCCGTCCCTTCCCACTTGCCCCTCGTCACTCAGCATGCATCAATCCTACAATCCTACAACCCCAAATCCTCACAGTCCCATTTTCTTCCGCTTATTCCGCGTCCTCTGCGACTCCTCCGCCTCTGGCTGATCAGAATGACAATTGCAATATGATCGCGTAAGGTGACTTATTCATTTTTCGTTAGTCTTAGCGTTTAAATAATTTTCTTTATCTCGGTGACGAAATGCATTTGAATCTCTTTCAATGAAACATTTATTTTTGGAGAGAGATGCTGAATATTTTCATCTTCAATATCTGCAATGTATGTTAACTGCATACCGAAAACTTTTTTAGTCATTCCGGGAATATATTTTAATGCGTATCGAAGCAGATCATTTATATCGTATCTATCTTTATTAATCACAAAAAGATCATAGTAATCTCTATATTTAGCACGAAGGGATAGAGCATTAATTTTCATAGCGCTTAATAATTCAAGTTTAGCTATATAAATATTTCCGTCAATTTTTTCTCTTTCACTTTTTAAAGCATTCCAATTATTTGCAAATAAAGTTAACTTTACATTATCTACAAAAATGTCCATAAACATGTCAGACGAATTAGCAATTACAACTTTATGATTTTTATCAAGTTTATTTATGAAGTTAGATGTTTCATAGGGTAATTTATCCATCCATGTAAAAAAATCTAAATCTTCAGACAAGCGATGATGAAGATAAAAAGCAATTGCACTGCCGCCTACAAATGTAAAATTGTCTAAATAATCGAATGAAGCTATTTCTTTATATAATGCTAAAGAATTACTTGTTAGAGACATTAGGTATTCGGTCTATTCTATTTTTAATAGGAAGTTTAAAAAGTTGGGATAAATCTTCTTCGCTTAATCCAAAAATAAATTTAGCAAGAAAATAATTTAATTTGATGATTCGTAAATCAGGAACAAGATATTTCATCCAAACTGTTTTGCAATTCTGAATCCCATATTTTGAAATCAATTCTTTCATTTCATCAACATCTGCATAACGTAAGGTATGTTCTATTATAATATTTACGTTAGAGGGTACATCAGTATAACTTGGGAAATAAGTTTTAAGCATGCTAATTACAATTTAGTAATGAACTCATTCTAAAAAAGTCCGGTCGAGTAATGTCGTTGCGATCCAAGTATTCTTTCAGAATTTGTATCAACCGTCTCAGATCACTTCGGATTTTTGATTTATTATTTTCGATTGAATACACCATGAGCTATAAAAACAGATCACACGGGACATGTTGTAGAAAAACCATCAATCCCTTTTTGATTCTATATTGACGATTAAAACTTCAATCCTACAATCATCAATCCTTCAATCATCAATCATCAATCCCTCAATCCTTTTCCCACAGCTTCGCCACGTCAGTTACATGACTAAAAATAATGGATGCGTAAATGTAAATAAAACTGGCGAAACCTCGTTGTGATTTACATTAAAATTTTATTAAGAAAGTTTAGGGTTGCACGAGTAACCATAACCCCGTTACAAAACTATTAATATTTCGATGTTTAATATAAAAAAAACATTATAAACTTAAAATTTATCTATCACAATCCAACTTTGTTTTCCCCTTGTTTTCTGCTTACTGCTTTCCACCTTCCTTTCTACTTGTTACTTTCTACTTGTTACTTGTTACTTGTTACTTTTTACTTGTTACTTGTTACTTTTTACTTTCCACTTTCCCAACTCTCAACCTAAAAAGTGGTTTCGCAATTCTTGAATGAGTTTTCTAACTTCTCTGGTTTTCAAATGCACAAAGAATTACCGGCTTATTGTCGCTGAGTTCCAAAGCCGAAACTTTCCAACTTAAGCCTTATACCTTCCTCCCATCATTATTTTCACATCTGAATAAAATTGTTGAGCCGAAAGACGGGGAGATAAATAAAGTTCGTGAGATGAGTTATTCTTTTGCGCAGAAAGATTCCGGCAACTTTTATAGTTTTTGAAATTATATTACCAAATGTGAAATGGCAATTTTGAATATTTGTAAAGAAAGCTTCGCCTTCTTTTAGAAAAATATGATTTAATCATTTCGATAATCTGCTTTAACCCTCTCGCAATTGCTCTTAATTTTACTATCAAATTCACGGCTTAGAATATTTTCTTAAAAATAGTAGAAATGCTTTTCTATTAGCATTTGACAAATCTTTTGCAGTTTGGGGTACAGCCGTGGGGATATAGTCAGCAATAAATGAGATTTATTTAAAACACAAAACCCTTATAAGTTGTTACCTTATAAGGGTTTTAAGTGGCGGGGTCAACGAGGCTCGAACTCGCGACCTCCTGCGTGACAGGCAGGCGCTCTAACCAACTGAGCTATGACCCCATTATTATAAGAACATTTAAATCAGCCGTACAAATATAGCTGTGAGAGAAATAAAAATCAATTGTTTTCTTTAATCTCCGAAAGATATTCCCACTGCACGTGCCGTAACTAAAGCCTGAGTCTTCGGTTGAACTAATTTTTGTTTCGAAATGGCATCAATTATCTTCACATTTTTCACTTCATTCCCTCTAAGGGAAACCATTCTGCCGAATTTTCCCCGCGCGACTAAATCAATTGCAAAAGCGCCGAATTTCGTTGAGAGAATTCTATCATACGGAGTTGGAGACCCACCTCTTTGTACGTGCCCTAAAACGGTAACTCTTGTTTCACGACCGGTATTTTCTTCAATATTTTTCGCGACAATTTCTGCAATTCCGCCAAGTTGTTTCGGATCAGTTCTTTTAATGTCATGACCTTTAAGAACAATTTCACCACCGAGTGGTTTTGCCCCTTCGGAGACACAAACGAGGCTAAATCTCTTCCCTTGCATTTCTCTTTGCCTGATTTTTTCATAAACTTTTTCCCAGTCAAATGGAATTTCAGGAATAAGGATAATATCTGCGCCGCCGGCTAAACCTCCGTGCAAAGCTATCCATCCTGCATATCTTCCCATAACTTCAACTACAATAACTCTATGATGTGATGAGGCGGTAGTATGCAGTCTATCAAGCGCTGCAGAAACAACAAAGATAGCGGAATCATGCCCAAAAGTAACATCGGTAGCATCAAGGTCATTATCAATTGTTTTGGGAACTCCAACACAATTCATTCCCATAGCAGCCAGTTTGTTCAGAATATGCATAGTACCGTCTCCGCCAATTCCGATCAAACAATCTAATTTCCAGCGTTTATAATTTTTTACCGCTTGTTCACTTCGATCAACAATCTCAATTCTTCCATTTTGATCAAGAGGATAATGGAAAGGATCACCCTTATTGGAAGCGCCTAAAATTGTACCGCCCATTGCTAAAATACCTGAAACATCTTTGTTATATAATTCCTTTGATTTTCCTTCAACTAAACCCTCAAAACCGTCAATAATTCCAAGTACCGACATTCCCTGTTCAATAGCAGGTTTTGTAACACCGCGGATTACGGCATTTAGACCGGGGCAATCACCGCCACCCGTTAATATTCCTATTCTTTTTATTTTAATTGGAGCCATAATGTTCCTCATTTTTAATTTTAGCTTCAGAGAAGATAAATTATTTTGTTGCCTTAATAACGAAGTCTTTTCTTCGAGTTTATCTACTAAATTTTTTCAAGTTAATGTAATATCTTAGATTTTATGGGGGAATTTTCGAAAAACTTTCTTAAGAATTATTCGAAATAAAATTTTAGTTTTTTAGCACAAGACTTAAGATGCAATGAAAGAAAAACCAATTCAACAGTTGCACTTTGAGATTTGAATGCTCTCACGGTTACACATAGTTAGGCTTATCAATTAAATAGTCAAATTAAAAAAGAATATTTCACTGGTTTTCTAAATATTCTAAGGCAAATTCCTCGGTATCCATAATTATAATTAAATTCCAGCCGAAATTTACGAATTTTTTCTGATATGTTAAATTTCAAATTCAATATTTAAAAGAAATTTGTATTTATCACTTTACAGGGGGGACTGCCCAATCGGGGAAAACCGATAAATCAATGTTAAAAATAATTCTTCCCAAAAAATAGACTGCTAAGAGCAATACCGGAATACTCACCAAATTTATACAGGCTCCAACTTTCGCCATTTCACTTATCTTCAACCGCTGGCTTCCAAAAATTACTGCATTCGGCGGGGTTGCAACGGGAAGCATAAAAGCAAGTGAAGCAGAGATGGTTACCGGAATCATAAAAAAAAGAGGATGTACGTGCATTGCAACCGCCATTGATGCTGTTATTGGCAATACCATTTCCGTCGTGGCGGTGTTGGATGTTAACTCGGTTAGAGCTTGAACCACAACTGCAATTACAACTATTATTAGTACTGGTGAAAGAGATCCAAATGACGTGAGCGATTTCCCAATACTTTCTGAAAGTCCGGTTGCTACAAATCCTTTTGCAAGCGCGAAACCACCTCCAAATAATAAGATAATCCCCCAAGGAATTTTTCCAAAGATTTCTTTGTCAAGTAAAAAAGTAGCTGCATTATTTTTTGACGGTATGAGAAAAAGAAGCGACGCCATTGCAATTGCCACCACACCGTCGTTAAAATATTCTGGATGAGAAAAAATATTTGACCAGCCGGGAATAGTTACAAATCCAAGCACAAGATCGCTTCTAAAAATCCATAGCAAAGCAGTACCAGAAAAAACGATCCCGACAAATATTTCTTCAGAGCTGACCCTGCCCAGCCTCCCTCTTTCTATCTTAATCATTTGGATATCAGCGCTCAAATCTTTGTGAATCTTAAAAAACACTTTAACAAGCAGGAAATAACATACCGTTAAAAGGAAGATCGCTACGGGAAAAGCTAATTGCATCCAGGCGCCAAAACCGAGCTCAGGGGCTTTCGGGAAAATTATATGGAGTATCCGGGACATGGATAAATTTGGCGGAGTACCAATTAATGTGGCGATCCCCCCAATCGAGGCTCCATACGCTATGCTTAGCAACACTGCAACAGAAAAAGAATGAGTAACCTCTTCCGGAAATTTTTCTTCAAGTTGGCTAATGATTGCAAGACCAATCGGAAGCATCATTACTGCTGTTGCCGTATTAGAAATCCACATAGAGATGAATGCAGAAGCTAAAAGAAATCCTAAAATAATTTTTTCTGGGCTGGTACCGACGATAGAGATGATCAGGAGGGCAATACGTTTATGAAAATTCCATTTTTCCATCGCGAGCGCTATAAGAAATCCACCCAAGAATAAAAATATTGTCGAGTTGATATAGGTGTTCGCAATTTGTTCACCGTTTAAAATTCCTAATATCGGGAACAGAAAGAGAGGGAGAAGTGAGGTGGCGGCTAGTGGTATAGCTTCAGTAACCCACCAGATAGCCATCAATGCAGCCACTGCAGCCATTTTGGATATCATCGGATTTGTTTTATCAAAATCAAAAATGAAGAGGAACAAAGCGAAAACCAGAGGACCGCCAAACAAACCGATTTTATTTTTCATAGATACCCTTTGTTTTTTGTCTTAATGACAATAAACTTAATTAATAAAAAGGAATTAAGAAAATTTATTTTCACTTACTTATATTTAATGAAAAGATTTATCAAGTTACTTAAAAACTTTTGGAGTGTCCTGATGAAAAGAATTGCTGTGTACCCCGGAACCTTTGATCCCATTACTAATGGACATATTGATATTGTGCAGCGAGCATGCGAGTTATTTGACGAGGTGATCGTTACCGTCGCAGTCAATCCTTCAAAAGACCCGATGTTCACCGTCCCTGAAAGATTATTTCTTTTAGAAGAAAGCTTAAAAAATTTTCCTACCGTGAAAATTGATTCGTTCAATGGATTAATTGTTGAACATGCTCACCTGGTAAATGCTGTTGCAATCATTCGTGGATTACGCGCTGTTTCTGATTTTGAATTTGAATTTCAGATGGCGCTGATGAACAGAAAACTTGCCGATGACATTACCACTGTTTTTCTTATGCCGAATGAAAAATATACCTATTTGAACTCAACCATCATCCGTGGTTTAGCAAAATTCAAAGCTGATGTAAGTGAGTTTGTTCCCGAAGCAGTTCAGAAAGCGTTACAAGAAAAAGTTGAGAATAAACAGTAACTCACGTTACATAAATAAAAATTGTTGATGGATTAGTATTAAAATTTAATCCCGGAAAACATGAATGCGCGAATACATGATTGAATGATTTATCCCTATATCTATCGCATAGGCGTCAACTTAATTTTATTTATTGTTGCTGTAATTGGTTGTAAATAAATGTATTACAGCGATTGAATGTAGGTAACATTTACTTGTATTTCATATTGAACTCCTACGGAGTTCGTTATTTTGGGGGTGTTCATTTCTACCAAGAGATAACTCCTAACGGAGTTAGAAATTTTTTTTCACGTCGTTTAAATAGCTCCAGAGGAGCTAAATATTGGTAGAAAGATAAAACAAAAGAGAATTGCACTCCGTTAGGAGTGCTCTATTTCCTAACCTGGACAAGCCAGAACCAAATTGACAGAGATGAATGATTGAATAGTATCCTCAATTTAATTGTTGTTTTTTTTGACACGATTTACGAACAAGCCTGCCCGGCACAGACGGGGATTAA
>MNVA01000075.1 GCA_001871325.1 Ignavibacteria bacterium CG1_02_37_35 | reverse complement strand
TCTTTTTTTGCTTTAGCCGTCATTCCATTTCTTGGCGGAACGATATTTTTTATTAATCTTCTCGATCCTTACAGCAGTTTCGGAAAAATATCTGCGCATCTCTTTCGCCCTTTATTAATAATGGTGAACAACGCTATCGCTTTCCTTTTTGAAAAGATGAATTTGTACATCGTTTATCCCTTTGAGTATAAAGGAGTGGAAATATTTTCATTGCTTTTTGCATTTGCAATTTTTATGCTCATTGTTTACTTATCATTTACAAAAGGAAGATTGTACTGCAACACGGTTTGTCCGGTTGGAACTTTGCTTGGCTTAATGGCAAAATATTCTTTTGTGAAAATTGCTGTTGATGAGACAAAATGTAAAGCATGCGGAATTTGTGAACGGGTCTGCAAAGCAAACTGCATTGATAAAAAAAATAAAAAAGTTGATTTCGATCGGTGCGTTGCTTGCTTCAACTGCTTTGATGTATGTCCTACCGACGGGATGAAATTCGAGTACGGATTTTTTTCTTCGTCAAAAAAGAATTCGCAAAATATAGAAGAAATTCGATTAAGTGAACGCGAAGAAAAAGTCAGTCATTCAAAAAGAAATTTTTTGTTTAATACGTTTGTGTACGCTGTTGGCTTAACGGGAATAACATTAAGCCAGATTAAAATTACTCCGAAGAAGCAAAGTAAAGTTGCGGTATTTAGAAAAAATCCCGTAACGCCGCCGGGTTCGCAAAGCAGAAATAATTTTGCGCAAAACTGTACTGCGTGTCATTTATGCGTAAGCGTCTGTCCAACGCAAGTTTTGCAGCCTGCATACTTGGAATACGGACTGCTCGGAATGTTCCAACCGCGAATGGATTATCAAATGGGTTTCTGTAATTTTGAATGTAAACTCTGCGGAGACGTTTGCCCGACAAGCGCAATTTCTCCAATCTCGCTTGAAGAGAAAAAATTAAAGCAGCTTGGCAAAGCAAAATTTGTAAAGGACAACTGCATCGTTAATACTGAAAATACTGACTGCGGCGCCTGCTCCGAACATTGCCCCACAAAAGCGGTGAACATGGTTCCGTACAAAAACAAGTTGGTAATTCCGGAAGTGAAAGATGAGTTTTGCATCGGTTGCGGCGCATGCGAGTTTGCTTGTCCCACAAAACCGTATAAAGCAATTTATGTTGAAGGAAATCCAAAACACTTAACCGCAAAGATCAATAAAGAAAAAAAGATTGAACAGGAAGTAGATTACAAAGAAGAATTTCCATTTTAAGAAAAACGAATGGCTTTTTTCTTAATTCTTAATAAATTAAATTAGAAACACATTTGGGTGCAGTTTGTGATGATTAAATTTATTGCTGATGTAAACATTGAAAAACTTATTGTCGTAGAATTAAGAAAAGCGGGCTATGACGTTACTTGGATTCTAGAAACGGATAAGTATTTAGAAGATGTTCAAATTCTTTTACAAGCAAATATTGAAAAGAGAATACTTCTAACAAACGATAAAGATTTCGGCGAACTTGTTTATCGCCAGAAGTTGCTCTCATCAGGAATCATATTGTTTCGAGTGAAAGAGCAAGACGAAAAGGTTAAATATTCTTTGTTGAAAGATTTTTTACTGAATAACAAAGAAAGTGTTTACCATAATTTTATAGTGATTACCAAAAATAAAATCAGAATAATAAAATTGTAAGAAGAGAAGAAAATGAATAACGAACAATTATTAAAACGTATTGAAACAAATCCAAAAGTTATGATGGGAAAACCTATTGTAAAAAATTCCCGCTTAACTGTAGAAATTATTCTCGAAAAGTTAGCAAACGGACAAACCGAGGATGAAATAATGGACGCTTATCCTTTTCTACAAAAGGAAGATATTAGAGCTTGTTTACTTTATGCCGCCAAAGTGATTTCTTTAGAGCATTTAATAGCAGCTTAGTTTTCCTCTTTACTTAATCCGGCATTCCCTGTGTCTAAGACAAATTTCCATTTCCCGTTTTTATCTTTTTTCCAGAAGGTTGTATAAGTTCCATAACCTGGTTTGTCATCGCCGGTTTTCGCTTTTACTTCCCATGTGCCGTACGTGTAACCCATATCGCCGGAAGAAGAAACATCTGCGAATAATGGTTTCCATGTTAACGTAAAAGTTGAGTCGCTGCTTTTCGCATGGAGTTCTTCAATAGCTTTTCTTCCTTCAACAGGATAACTGTTCGGACGAAGCAAAACGCCGTCATCGGCAACATAAGTTAGAAACGCTTTATGAAATCCCTCTTTTACAGATAAATTAGAAAACTCAATATCGGCTTGTTTAATTGCTTCTTTTTCTTTCTCAACATTTATTTGTGCGAATGAAACGGAAACGAAAAGGCAAAAGAGTAACAATCCTTTTTTCTTCATTTTATTTTTTCTCCTTTAACAGTTGGATCTTTATTGCAGATGGATATTTCACCGAATGGTAAACCCGGTGTGTAGCTTTTTGAAAATCATTTTCGCTCGCATTATAAATGTTGCAAAACGTTTGCGGGTTGCGGTCGAAGAAGGGGAACCAACTGCTTTGTATCTGCACCATAATTTTGTGACCTTTAAGAAAAGTGTGTGCAACATCCTGCAAAGTTATTTTTACTTTTGTTATTTCTCCCGGTTTGAATGGTTCGGGATGCTCATAGCTGTTTCTAAATTTGCCTCGCATAATTTCACCGCGAATCAACTGTTGAAATCCCCCCATTTCAAATTGCTGCGGATTCGGTTTAGGGTTTGCCGCACTGTCGGGAAAAACATCAATTACTTTCACAACCCAATCGGCATCCGTTCCGGTTGTTGAAACATAAAGCTCCGCTTCAATCGGTCCGACGATGGTAAGACTATCTTTTAAAACTTCGGTTCGATAAACCAACACATCCGGTCGGGCAGCCGCAAAACGCTGATCTTCATCCATATATTCGCGGTTGTACATTTGGCGTGAGTCGTGAAACTTAGCGGTGTAAGGAACTGGTTTGTTCGGATCGCTCACAAATTCATCAAAAGAATTTTTTAAGGAATTTTCAAACGATAATTTATTTTGATCGGTGATAAATAAATTTTTTACTTCACAATTTTTTGGAGGCCAGGCATCAAACTTTCTCCATTCGTTTGAACCGGTAATAAAGATCGAGGCTTCCGGTAAAGCGAGAGAACCTTTTCCTTTTAGATAATAATTGAAGAAGGGAAGTTCAATACTATCTTGATAATACTCGCTTGTATTGCTGCCGAAAGAAATTGCGCCAAGTTCATTTCCTTTTCCGCGCGACCAACCGCCGTGAATCCAGGGGCCCATAACGAGTGAATTAAATGCTTTGGGATTTTTTTCTTCTATTGATTGATAGGTGTGCAAAGTTCCGTACAAATCTTCAGAATCATACCAACCACCTACGGTTAACACTGCCGGTTTAATTTTATTGAAATGCGAAAACGTATTTCTCGATTGCCAAAATTCATCATACGATCCGTGCTGCGAAACTTCATTCCAAAAAGAAATATTTTTCTTGAAATATTTATCATTTACATTTTTTAGCGATCCTAAATTCAAAAAGAAAGTGTACGCATCGGGTGAGGGGGCGTTAAATCCTTTTCCCCACGTTGTGGTTGGTTCGGGACGCGGTAAACCAAAAACAGAAAAGAAATCGAACGTCATCAACAATGATAACGCGCCGTTGTGGTGCATATCGTCTCCAACAAACCAATTCACAATCGGCGCTTGCGGAGAGACAGCGGTTAAATTCGGATGTGCGTTTATCGTTCCCATTGCAGCATAAAAACCGGGATATGAAATTCCCCACATGCCAACTTTCCCGTTGTTGTGGTTTACGTTTTTTATCAGCCAGTCAATCGTATCATACGTGTCGCTTGACTCATCAACATCCGTTGAAGATTTCTTTTCGGGAATGAAGGGACGCATATTTACATACTCGCCTTCCGACATAAACTTGCCGCGTACATCCTGATAAACGAAAATATATCCATCGGTTACAAAAGATTTTGATGGGCCAAGAAATCGGTTTAGGTCTTTTTCGCCGTAAGGAGCGACAGTATAAGGCGTGCGAAGAAATAAGATTGGATGATCTTGGGTTGTATCTTTTGGCGAATACACCGCGGTGAACAACTTTGCACCGTCACGCATCGGGATTTGATATTCATACTTTGTGTAATGTTCGGCGATGTAAGATGAATCTTGCGGGAAAAAATTTCCGGCAAAAAAAATAACGAAAAATAAAAGAATCAATTTTCGCATTGAGCTATTCCTTACTAAATGGATAAACATTTTTTACCACAGAGACGCAGAGGCACTGAGAAAAAGTTAGAGAATTATTCGATTACTTAATCATAATTTAAAATCGGACGAAGCCACTTTTCAACTTCTTCAATACTCATTCCTTTACGCTTGTGATAGTCAAGCACCTGGTCTTTGCTGATCTTTCCAACGTTGAAATATTTTGCTTGCGGATGAGCAAAGTACAAACCGCTAACAGCGGCAGTAGGATACATCGCCAAACTTTCTGTTAATTGAATACCGGTATTTTTTTCGACTTGAAGTAAATCAAAAATAATTTTCTTTTCCGTATGATCCGGTTGAGCGGGGTAGCCGGGAGCCGGTCGAATGCCGCGGTATTTTTCTTTTACTAATTCTTCACTTGATAAATTTTCATCTGCATCATATCCCCAAAATTCTTTCCGGACTTTTTCATGGAGATGTTCTGCGAAAGCTTCAGCTAATCTATCGGCAAGCGCTTTAACCATAATGCTGTTGTAATCATCGTGTTCTTTTTCAAATCTTTCGATAAGTTTTTCTATTCCGATTCCGGTTGTAACTGCAAACGCTCCAATGTAATCATGAACGCCGCACTCTTTTGGAGCAATAAAATCAGCAAGAGCAAGGTTGCTTGCCGTTTCTGCTTTTGTGTTTTGATTGCGTAATGTGTGGAGTGAAAGTAAAATTCTTTTTCTCGTTTCATCCGAATAAACTTCAATATCATCGCCATCACTGTTTGCGGGGAACAAGCCAACGACACCGTTTGCCTGCAAAAGATTTTCAGAAATTATTTTATCGAGGAGTTTATTCGCATCATTAAAAAGTTTTTTTGCTTCAGCTCCGGTGGTTTTATCTTCAAATATTTTCGGATACTTTCCTTTCATTTCCCACGTTTGAAAGAACGGAGTCCAATCAATATACTTGCGCAGAATATCGAGCGGATAATTTTCTAAAACCGTAACTCCATGTTTTTTCGGAACGGTAATTTGTGCCTCCCTCCAATCACATTTGAATTTATTTTTTCTCGCATCTTCAAGTGAAAGATAATTTTTCTCTTCTTTTTTCTTTAAATGATCTTCGCGCAGTTTGGCGTATTCTGTTTTGATTTTCTCCTCAAAAACTTTGCGGACATTTTCATCTTGATTCACCAAATTACTTACCACCGG
>MNVA01000201.1 GCA_001871325.1 Ignavibacteria bacterium CG1_02_37_35 | reverse complement strand
TAAGTTTTCTAATCCTGAGTTTGCAGCTTCCCATGAAGTTCCTTCATTTTTAGAGACGAATAATCCTTCGCCCCAGGTTGCTGCATAGATCGTTCCGTTAGCGTCAACAGTTACCGAACGAACGTCTTTCTTTTCCAAACCAAATATCTGCCAGGTTGTTCCGTTATCTTTGGAAGCATAAAGACCTTTTTCTGTTCCGGCAAGGATCATCGCATTATTACTGTTTACCGACCAAACGGTTTTAACATTCATATCAGTGTTAATAATTTCCGAAGCTGAAGAAGTACTGCGGTAAATTTTTCCATCCGATGTTCCGGTAATAAGATTATTGTTTTTATCGGAGGTCATTGAAAGTACTGCGCTTGTGTTATTCAATGATGATAAGAGATTCAATCCTTGTGCCGGAGTTGCATCTTCATTAGGCTCAACAGTAACAAAGACGGAAGCGTAATCATCTTCAGTAACAACACCGTTGCCCGGCGCTGAATCAGGATCGTTCTGATCTGCGAACATTACTTCTGCAACATTCGGGATTGTTGAGGTTGTAGGAATATTTCCGATGAACTGAACATTATTGAATTGTCCTCTTCCTTCGAGAGATTTACAGATCATCTGTCCGTTTTGAACTCCCGTAACAAAATTTACATGAGCGAATGGATCTAAGATCGATCCGGTAACATCAATGCCTTCAATTTTAAGTGAAGCAGCTTCATAAAAATTATAGAGTACGTTATTGATCGCGGTTCCTCTTACGACAAATCCGCCGCCCCATGAAACATTATTTCCAATTACATTTACTAATACTCCAGAACCGTTAGGAACATCGATTTCAACATTATTTGCGGTTGAAAGGTCTAATCCGTTAACGCTGAAAGTATTTAAGAAAGGATCGGTTCCGTTCATAAAAACTCCGCCCCATTCTAAAGTAGTTGTTCCGTTAGCAGGATGAGCTGAAAGTTCTGCAGATAAATTTTGTAAATAAAATGCTGCTGCGGCAAAATCAATTGGGGAATCTTGTCTCAATGTTCCATCAACATAACTTACAGGATAAATAGGGAGGTTTGTTGAATTTCCGTAAACAACATTTCCGCCTTCAACAGCGCCGCTTACAAAAGTTAAGTTTCTTCCAACTATCAAGGCATCAACCGTTCCGCTTGATGATGGAAGTTTATCTCCAACACTGTAGTTTGCTAAAAATGCATCACGTCCAATTGCCATCTTTCCTTCGGTATCAGATGAAGGCTGGTTAATATCTTTCAAAACAAAAATATTGTATCCTTTTGCGGGACCTAGATCGATAGGCGATGCAGAAGAATTTGGAATATTTACGACACATGCTATTGTTAAGGTTGCGTTGCTTCCGCTTGCAACTGTACCGATTGTCCAAAGACCTGAAGTTTGGTTATAATTTCCTTGTGAAGGTAAAGCGGATGAAAAATCAAATCCGTTCGCTAAAAAATCTTTTGCGGAAACATTCGTTGCATCATTTAGACCGCTATTGCTAACGGTAATTGTGAATGTTACAACATCACCATTCTTTGCAGAAACTTTGTCCGCTGTTTTTGTTAAACTTAAATCTGATTGCTGTGTAATTTCTTCAACAAAAATTCCGGCATCGATTGATAAATTGTTTTCGCCATCGGTAAGTGTTACACATGAAGAATACCCGGTAGAAATATCAGCATCGGAATCTTCGTTATCATTTGTTCCTTGATTGGCTGTTGAGAAACTATAAGTTGGAGGTAAATTAAATTTTACTTTATAATCGCCGGGGAGTAAATCAGCAAAGAAGTATTCGCCGTTTCCGTCTGTAGTTGTAGATTTTACAAAACTACTGGAACAATCGTATAAAGAAACAACTACACCTTGTACTCCATTTTCATTTACGTCTTGAATTCCGTTTTTGTTTGAATCGTACCAAACTTTGTCGCCGAGTGAAGCTTTTTGAATTTCGTTTGGACATGTTAAATAATCCTCATCAACAGTTCCGTTATCAAAATTTTCATTAATTGCAGTTGCGGCGTCATTCAGATCGCTAAGTGAAAATCCGGTATTCATTCCGCCGAGGGAGTTATTTACTAAAGGGCACCTCTAAAATCTTGCTAAGAAACCTTCAAGGTTTTTATTTTAGCTAAGTTCGATAAAATTTTAACATAACAAAATATGGTAAAGATAAACCTTGAAGGTTTTTAGAGATGCCCTTAAGTTAGTTGAGTTGGATTCAATGGCTCCGTTTAAATCGAAGAAAACATTCATTGTTAACGCTACGGCTTGTCCGGCAAAAACCGAAATGTGACTATCCGTCGGATCGACATAACTTTGTGTTAATGCATCGGCAGTGCTTCCTTGTGGAAGAAAATTCTTTACTGCTAAAGCCGAGGTTAAAGTAATTGTTTTTGTTCCCGAACCGATAATTAATCCAGCGGGGAAAACTTGATTGAAATATTGATCTCTTATTCCGCCGGGTGTGCTGTTGGAGGGACTTCCCCAGCCGCCTTGGGTAAAGGTTATAAATCCATTTAAATTACAATTATTACTTGATTGCGAAACAATGTTTGGCGTTAAAGCAATCAGAAATATCAACGTAAAGAGAGCTATCTTTTTCATCGTTTTCCTATATGTTTGGTTTTCTTTCATGGATTAATGAGATGGAGTTTCGTGCCAAAGGTGAAAAGTTAGTTTTTGGAGGTTTTTAGAGTGATTTAACAAAAGAGAAGAGTTTTTGATGTCCTATAATGAGATTTGAAATGAAAATGAAACTTTACCCCGAAATGGAGATCCCATTTCAATGTCAGATCATTCTACAGTAGCCTTTATAAAATAACGAGTTAACAAAATCTTAAACGAGCTTTTTTATGGGGAAAATAGTTGCGCCAGGAATTAGTTTTTCGCCGAAACATTTCAGAATGGCACAAAAAATGTCTTTTCGGAAGAGGAATTTGTGGATATTTTTTTGTGTAAGAAGTCCAATCTTTCAAGTTACGCAATACAAAAAACCCGGTATCTCTACCGGGCTTTTTGTAACTACATAACACAAGGAATTAGAGAAACTTATTTGAGATTTTCATATTCTTGATATTTACTTTGATAGTTTTGTTAGGATACTTTTTCAAACTCAGGATAACATTCTAACCCATGTTCACCAATGTCTAAACCTTCCAATTCTTCTTCAGGAGTGACTCTTAAACCAACGGTTTTCTGAAGAACTTTGAAAAGCAGGTAAGCCATTCCAAAGCTCCAGACGAATGCAGTTCCAACTCCCAGAGCTTGTACTCCGACAGTTGCAAAAGAAAATCCATTTTTATCAAAAACTCCAGCCATCAAAGTGCCAAATGCGCCACAAACACCATGAACAGAAATTGCACCAACCGGATCGTCTATTTTTGCGGTTCGTTCAAAGAATAAAACGCTCAACACGACTAATATTCCGGCTAATGTGCCAATAATTACCGCACTAACCGGAGATACGTTTGCGCATCCGGCAGTAATTGCTACCAAACCGGCTAACGCGCCGTTGAACGTCATTGTAGCTTCCGGTTTCTTGAAAATATACCAGGCAGCTATCATGGAGGAAATTGAGCCTGCTGCTGCGGCGAGGGTTGTTGTTACTGCTATAAGTGCAATGTCTTTGTTTGCAACAGTAGTGCTGCCCGAATTAAAACCATACCAACCAAACCACAAGATAAAAACTCCAAGTGCAGCTAAGGTAAGATTGTGACCGGGAATAGCTTTTGGTTTTCCATCTTTAGTGTATTTGCCGAGTCTTGGACCAAGTACAATTGCCCCGGCTAATGCAGCCCAACCACCGATAGAGTGAACAACTGTTGATCCGGCAAAATCAATAAATCCCAGTTTTTCTAACCATCCTCCGCCATGGAAAAGACTTCCCCATGCCCAAGACCCGAAAATAGGATAGATTACAATAGAGATTACGGCTGAATAAATTAAATATGAAATAAATTTTGTCCTTTCCGCCATAGCCCCCGAGACGATAGTTGCCGCAGTAGCCGCAAAGACAACCTGGAACATCCAGAAAGCGAAAAGCCACTGATCATTATCTTTGGCGAAATCCGAAAAGAAAAATCCATCCGTTCCAAACCAGCCGGTCTGATTGACACCGAACATTATGCCAAATCCAAAAGCCCAATAAACTATAGATCCAACTGAAAAATCCATTAGATTTTTCATCAAAATATTCACGGTATTTTTTGCTCTTGTTAAACCCGCTTCAACCATTGCAAAGCCGGCTTGCATAAAAAATACCATGAAAGCAGCCACTAAAGTCCAAATATAATCAGCATTCGATTGCACATCGGCAATCTTTGTCGAAAGCGATTCCAAAGTCTGCTG
This sequence comes from Ignavibacteria bacterium CG1_02_37_35, assembly GCA_001871325.1. Taxonomy (GTDB): domain Bacteria; phylum Bacteroidota; class Ignavibacteria; order Ignavibacteriales; family Ignavibacteriaceae; genus UBA1563. The sequence goes on along the minus strand of MNVA01000201.1, from coordinate 3,081 downwards.
TTCAACCGCAGGTGTTCTGGTTGAATTTTCTTGTGCTAATGCGGAAGTAGGAATTAGTAGCACAAAACCGAGAAAAACACCGGTAAAAATGAGTAGTCGTTTTATCTTCGTCATATTATTTTTCTCCTAGTTTAGAATATAAAGCTGACGCCAAATACCAAGTACGTTTTGTCTGTCGCAGGGTTTGCTACGTAGGAAACATTAATTGGGAGGGCGAACTTATCGGTGATTGAAATTGATTTAGTTGCGGTAACACTAAGATTTATGATTCCTCCATCAGCAGTTGCGTAATAAGCGCTTTTGCTTGGAACAAATCCGGTTGTAAGCGTAAGCGTTGCATCATCAATGGTGAAAGGATAAGATGCCTGAATATAAACAGAGTTATCCGGATCGTTTGAGAGGTTACTATAGAGTGAAAGCGAAATAGGGAATTTTGCAGCTCCGGAATAACTTAATCCGCCTTCTAAGGTATGTGCAGCAACGGGATGAATGTCGGTCGGTTTGTAATAACCAAAAGGAATTCCTATAGATGGTAAGTAATAATCAGTAAATACCGCTGAAAACGATCCGGCATTTTCTGTAGAGAATGTGTAGGACGCATACAAATCATTTTCAGAGTAAGTTGTTCCTGAAGTTGGAAAGGCATAGGATGCCCAAGCTCCAACGGTTAAACCGCCTACAGTATAAGACAAACTTGGCTGAAATGCCGGGGCATCACCAAAATCCAAGCCTCTCCAGAGGTATCGGTTGTAAATGTCTGTCCCGAATTTAAGTTGAGCGAAAGAACTGAAACTTGATAAAAGAACGATAGTGAGTATTAATATGTTTTTTTTCATTTTGTTTTTCCAATTATTGTTAATAAAAATTATAAAGCAGTTGTGCCTGATTCTTCTGTTCGTATCCTGATCGTTTCTTCAACGTTCATAACGAAGATTTTCCCATCACCAACTTGTCCGGTTTTGGCAGTGTTGATTACAATTGAGATGGCTGATTCCAGTTTATCGTCATCACAGACCAACTCCAATTTCAGTTTTGGTACAAATTCAATATTGTACTCCGATCCGCGATAGATTTCTTTATGACCTTTTTGTCTGCCGTATCCACGAACTTCACTTACGGTAAGCCCGTTGAACCCGGCTTCTTGCAGAGCGCTGTGAACCTCATCCAATTTATGAGGTCTGATTATTGCCTCTATTTTTTTCATAGTTACTCCTATTATTGTATTATTGATTACTTACTTATTAAGCTGTGTCATGTTGATTACCTAATAAATTTAGGAAATTCACGGCACATTATAACATATTGTTAGTGTAAAGTCAATATTTATATTAATAAATTAGAAAAAACGGTAAGTATCCCTTATTTTTTGTTGAATTTATTCATCCTTGCCTTATTCATGGTAACTTTATTACCACATTTATTAGATTTGTTACACGTTAATAAAAATTTTTGGTTTATGATTTCAGAAAAAATTAAATCAGCCGGAGTAGTTGGCGCCGGCGGTGCGGGATTTCCTACCCATATTAAAGCAAACTCAAAGGTTGAATTTGTTTTGGCTAACGGCGCAGAGTGCGAACCGCTTATTCATAAAGATTATGAGTTGATGCTTCACTTTTCAGCGGAGATAATTCGCGGAATGAAGCTTTTGATCGAAAGTACTTCTGCAAAAAAAGGTTACTTCGGAATAAAAGAAAAAAATGCCGCGGCGATTGAGTTAATTCAAAATGAAATTAAAGATAGTTCGATCGAGATGACCCAGCTTGGCGATTTTTATCCTGCAGGAGATGAATACGAATTGGTTTATGCTGCAACAAAAAGATTGATTCCTCCTGCCGGACTTCCGTTAAATGTTGGCTGTGTTGTGAATAATGTTGAATCACTCTACAACATTGCAAAAGCGAATGATGGAATTCCCGTTACTGAAAAATTTGTATGTATTGCCGGAGCCGTTAAGCATCCATCAACATTTTTCGCTCCAATTGGAACTACCTTTCGTGAATTGATAAAACATGCCGGAGGAACAACCACGAAAGATTTTGCCATCTATGTCGGCGGAGTAATGATGGGGAAATTAACCTTTGACCTTGATGAAGTGGTAACAAAAACAACAGCAGGATTAATTATTCTTCCAAAGAATCATTATCTAATTAAAAGAAAAAATCAACCGGAAGAAAATTTTGCACGCATCGGAAAATCGGCTTGCGACCAATGCAGTTACTGCACGGAGTTTTGTCCCCGCTATTTACTCGGTTACGATGTGCAACCGCATAAAGTGATGAGGTCGCTACAGTTTACAAAAACCGGAGCAGAGGTTTGGAATCAAATGGCGGAACTTTGCTGTGCTTGTGGATTGTGCACCCTTTATTCGTGTCCCGAAGATTTATTTCCCAAAGAAGCTTGCGATAATTCTAAAAAAGAAATGAGACAGCAAGGGAAAAAATTTACTCAGACAAAACCGGTAAAAGTCCATCCGATGAAAGACGGAAGACATGTTCCGCTAAAACAATTGATGCAGAAACTGCAACTAAAAGATTACGACGTGCATACTCCGTTCAATTCAAACAAACTTGAAACTGAACAAGTAAAAATTTTGTTAAAGCAGCATGTAGGAGAAAAAGCTGAACCGGTTGTTTCTACAGGTGATCGAGTAAATAAAGATCAACTGATTGCAAAAGCGCCGGAAGGAAAACTTGGCGCACATATTCACGCATCAATTACAGGTATGGTAACACACGTTGGTGATGAGTTTATTAAAATAAGTGTTTGAATTAACAAAAATCAAAAGAATAAATTCCAAAACAGAAATAAGGAGTAAGAGGTCAGCAATCAGAATTAAAATTACCGTTGACAACTGATTAATGACTGTCGGACTTGAAATTGCTTTTTGGAAATTGTAATTTTACCTAAATTAAGCGATTTATTTGTGCGTACAAAAAACTGCGACACAAAAATCTTTTTTTAAAAATTTCTTATGGGAATTTTACTTAACTTTTAGAGAAACATCAAATTTTAATCAAATATATTTTATCGTTAATGATCTTCGACAAACCATGCCAAGGCTTGCCATAGCATATCGTTTTT
>MNVA01000099.1:2882-5243 GCA_001871325.1 Ignavibacteria bacterium CG1_02_37_35 | reverse complement strand
AGGTGGAAGAAGTGATTTATAATGCGGAATTGGCTTTGAAGAAAGCGCTTGAAAAAGGCGGCAATTCAGTAAAAAATTTATAAGACTATGAATAACTTTTTTGTCATAATCCTTGATGGTGTAGGTATTGGTGAACTGCCTGATGCTTATTTATACAAAGATGAAGGAAGTAATACGCTTTCAAATATGGCTGAAGTAGTTGGTGGACTTTATCTTCCGAATCTGCAAAATTGTGGATTGGGAAACATACAAAAAATTAAAGGTATAACTCCTGTTCAAAATCCAATTGCTTCATTCGGGAAAATGAGTGAGATGTCGAAAGGAAAAGACTCAACGACCGGTCATTGGGAAATTTCAGGTTTATTAATCGACTTTGATTTTCCATATTATCCCTCCGGATTTCCAAAAGAATTAATCAACAAATTTTTGGCTGAGACAAAGTTAAGTGGAGTATTGGGGAATAAAGCCGCATCGGGAACAGATATAATAAATGAGCTTGGTGATGAGCATGTGAAAACGGGATTTCCGATTGTTTACACATCGGCTGATTCTGTTTTTCAAATTGCGGCACATGAATCTGTTATTCCGTTAGATAGACTTTATGAAATTTGTAAAATTGCCCGCGAAAAAATATTAATTAATGAAAATTCAGTTGGCAGAGTTATTGCCCGCCCGTTTATCGGTAATGATGGGAATTACAGCAGAACGACAAACCGAAAGGATTTTTCGCTCTCACCTCCAACTCCGACTATTTTAGATTTCTTAAAAGCTAATGATATTAACACTATTGCCATTGGAAAAATTAATGACCTTTTTAATTATCAGGGAATTTCACACAATATAAAAACTCACTCAAATGAAGAAGGAATCAACGAAATAATAAAGGCTTCGAAAGAATTTTCCGGTTCATTCATTTTTACCAATCTTGTTGATTTTGATGTTTATTATGGACACAGGAATGATCCAGCTGGATTTGCGAAAGCATTAGGTTATTTTGACAATAGGCTTTCTGAGATTATGAATACGCTTGATGAAACCGATGCATTAATAATTACTGCCGATCACGGAAATGATCCTACAACACCGAGCACAGATCATAGCCGAGAATATGTTCCTCTATTATTCTATCAAAAAAATATCCCCGGAAAAAATTTAGAGGTCAGAAAAACCTTTTCTGATGTTGCTCAGACAATTGCGGAATTCTTTAAAGTCACAAACAATTTGAAGGGCGTTAGTTTTTTAGATTAAAAAATTTTTGCAATTAAATTTGATTTGTTTTAATATAATTTTGACAATAAAAAATCTTAGCAAAAAACAGAGGTTTAATTGATTTTAGGAAAAGTAATTGGAACAGTTTGGTCGACAAAGAAAGATGAAAATTTGGTTGGTGCAAAATTTTTAATTGTTCAGGAATTAAATCTTGATTATTCTCCAAAGAAAAACACAGTCGTTGCTGTTGATTCAGTTGGAGCTGGAGTTGGTGAAGTTGTTCTTGTCGCACAGGGTAGTTCAGCCCGTCAAACAATTTTAACAAAGAACAAACCAATTGATGCGGTCATAATGGCAATAGTTGATAAACTGGATATTTCTGTAAAAGATAAAATTGAAAAAGTTGTGGAAAACTAATGCAACTCGGTAAAGTAATAGGTACAATTTGGGCTACAAGAAAGTATGAGACTTTAACAGGCAAAAAGATGCAACTAGTTCAGCCGATTAATTCAAGTGAAGAAGAAATCGGTTCGCCGATTATTGCAATTGATACAATCGGAGCGGGTCCCGGAGAAATAATCTATTATATAACTGCCAGCGAAGCAGTGATTCCATTAAATGTTGAAATGGCTCCGGTTGATGCATCAATAGTAGGAATAGTTGATTCTTTATATTCTGAACAATAACGGAGTTGTTCATGAAAATTCAAAAAACATTTACCAATCGTGAAAGTCAATCACTTGATAAATATTTGCAGGAGATTGGCAAAGTAAAATTATTAACAGCCGATGATGAAATTTATCTGGCAAAAAAAATTAAATCCGGGGATCATGATGCCCTTGAGAAATTGGTAAAAGCCAATCTGAGATTTGTTGTCAGTGTTGCTAAACAATATCAAAATCAAGGTCTTTCACTCGGAGATCTTATTAATGAAGGAAATTTAGGTTTGATAAAAGCTGCAAACAAGTACGATGAAACCCGCGGATTTAAATTTATTTCTTATGCAGTTTGGTGGATTCGTCAATCCATTCTGCAAGCATTAGCAGAGCAATCCCGAATAGTCAGACTTCCGTTAAACCGTGTTGGTACTTTGAGTAAAATTGGGAAAGCTTATAGCAATCTTGAACAATCTTTTGAAAGAGAACCGAGTGT
>MNVA01000099.1:2776-2871 GCA_001871325.1 Ignavibacteria bacterium CG1_02_37_35 | reverse complement strand
CTCAAGAACTCGATATGGAAAGCACAGACATTTCTGAGGCTCTGAAAGTTTCATCGCGGAGTGTTTCTATGGATGCTCCATTAAAACAAGGCGAT
>MNVA01000099.1:0-2769 GCA_001871325.1 Ignavibacteria bacterium CG1_02_37_35 | reverse complement strand
GACTGATTGATACATTGATTGATGATCAACAACCTTCACCAGATGAAATGCTGATGTCGGATTCACTAAAATCAGAAATTGCAAGAGTTCTTTCTTCGCTCAGTGAAAGGGAAGCGAATGTGCTTAAGTTGTACTTTGGGTTATATGAAGACCACTCCTATACTCTGGAAGAAATCGGAGAAAAATTCAACTTGACAAGAGAAAGAGTAAGACAAATAAAAGAGAAGGCAATTAGAAGATTAAGACTGGCTAGTCGAAGTAAACATTTAAGAATGTATTTAGGTTAAATATGAAAGTCTTTTTTGCAAAAGCATTCATTTTATCGTCTATTATTTTTTTGTTCTCCAATTGTTCATCTTCTTCTGTATCTCAGAGATACGGACAAAAAAACGAAACGATTTCCGGGCAACATGATGCAGTCAGATTTACAAATGAAAATGATTCAGTTCCGGATACTTTACTAAGCAGTGATATCTCATTAGATTCACTTGATGAATATAATGAGCATGCAACGCTTCAATCAAAACAAAATGAGGAAATGTATTTAAATAGGTTGACTAATAAATCCGATACATCCATTGCCTTAAAAGATTTGTTTATGATGAAAGTAATTGAAATGCGGGATTCGCCATATAAATACGGGGGAAATACTAAAGATGGATTGGATTGTTCCGCATTTACAAGATTAGTATTTGAATCTACATTTGATTATACTTTACCTCGATCTGCTCGCGAACAATACCAGGTGGGATTGAAAATTCATACAAGGGATTCGCTTCAAATTGGTGATTTGGTTTTTTTTAATACTTCGAGAAGAAGATTCCCCGGACATGTTGGAATTTATTTAGGAGAAAATTTATTTGTTCATGCAAGCAGATCATTAGGAGTAACAATCTCTTCTCTTGATGAGAAATATTATAATAAGCGATTTGTTGGATCACGTCGGATAAATGAAATAAATAACAAACTTTAAAAGGAGTAAAAATGGATTTTAGAATTGAAACTGATACTATGGGTGAAATTGAAGTGCCCAATAACAAGTATTATGGCGCTCAAACAGCAAGATCATTAAAGAATTTCAAAATTGGCGGAGAAAAATTTCCACCCGAATTGATCAAAGCTTTAGGGATTGTTAAAAAAGCTGCTGCAATCACTAATAATGAATTGGGAGCTTTACCTAAAGAAAAATTAGATCTTATCATCAAAGCAGCTAATGAAGTAATTGAGGGAAAATTAATGGAGCATTTTCCTTTGGTGGTTTGGCAAACAGGCAGCGGAACACAAACTAATATGAATGCAAACGAAGTAATTTCAAATCGTGCCATTGAAATTGCCGGTGGTGTTTTAGGAAGCAAAAAACCTATTCATCCAAATGATGATGTGAACAAAGCTCAGTCGACAAATGATGCATTCCCAACGGCGATTCATGTTGCTGCAGTTATGGAAATTCATCGTCGATTAATTCCAATGATTACTAAATTGCGTGATGCATTGGCTACCAAATCTGAAGAGTTTAAAGATATCATCAAAATTGGAAGAACCCATTTAATGGATGCTACTCCACTTACACTTGGTCAGGAATTTTCTGGATACGCACAACAACTGACATACGGATTAGATAGAATTAATGATTCATTAAAAAGAATGTATTTGATTTCACTCGGCGGTACTGCTGTAGGAACCGGATTAAATACACATAAGGATTATGCAGTAAAAGTAGCTGCTAAAATTTCAGAATTAGCGGGACATCCATTTGTAACTGCTCCAAATAAGTATGAAGCTATGGCTACAAAAGATGGTATTGTTGAATTCAGCGGAACTTTAAAAACCGTTGCAGCTTCATTGATGAAAATTGCAAATGATATCCGATGGCTTGGCTCAGGACCAAGATGTGGAATTGGTGAAATATTATTGCCGGAAAACGAGCCGGGAAGTTCAATCATGCCGGGAAAAGTTAATCCAACGCAATCTGAAGCGCTTACAATGGTTTGTGCCCAAGTTTTTGGAAATGATGTTACAATTAATTTTACCGGTGCAAGTGGAAATTTTGAATTAAATGTTTTCATGCCAGTGATTGCTTTCAATATTTTGCAGTCAATAAAACTGATTGCCGATGCATGCGATAGTTTTACTGATAATTGTGTTGTCGGAATTAAACCTAATCTGATAAACATTAAAAAGAACCTTGAAAATTCTTTAATGTTGGTTACTTCGTTAAACCCTGTTATTGGTTATGATAACTCAGCAAAAGCAGCTAAAAAAGCTCACAAAGAAAACAAAACGCTTAAAGAAGCAGTTTTAGAATTAGGTCTTCTTACTTCCGAGCAATTTGATCAAGCAGTAAGACCTGAAAAAATGATTGGTCCAAAAGAATAGGAGAAGAGATGCAAGAACCGAATATACCTCAAAAATCACCTTATATGGTAGATGTAGAGCCTGGTAAATATTGGTGGTGCAGTTGCGGTAAATCTGCGATGCAACCTTTCTGCGATGGTTCACATAGAAATTTGTAATTTTATTTGGCTGTCTCTTAAAAGAGGCAGCTGATTTTATTTTATGAATTTTTTACAACAAAATTTTGACGGTATAACTTCACTTTTTGCAGCATGTTTAGAATTTGTGCTGTTTATTAATGTTATAATTTTTGCAGAAAAGAATCATATCAATAATAAAGTTAAATTACTTCTGCTCCTGTTGATATTATATCAAATTTTTGAATTTTCATTCTGTTTTTTGGAAGTTCAGAATAATAAGTTAGTCTTTGCTGCT
>MNVA01000123.1 GCA_001871325.1 Ignavibacteria bacterium CG1_02_37_35 | reverse complement strand
GCGATAGGTCCAAATCCATATCTATTTCTCCTTTATATTTTATTGATGACAATAGGAGAAGCAATGTGGCAGCCTCGTTTCCTTCAATGGATTGCGGAGGTAGCGCCGAAAGGAATGACCGGATTGTATATGGGTGTGGGACAGTTTCCCTGGTTCCTTACCAAAGTAATCACCGGTTTTTATTCCGGCTGGTTTCTCATGCATTATTGCCCGATCAATACTCCCCCCTCCGCAATGAACACTCAATTTATGTGGTTGGTTTATGGTTTTATTGCGATAATCAGCCCCATCGGTTTGATCCTTGTAAAAAATTGGATGATGAAAAATTTTAAAACTAAAGCGGAGTAAAAATGATAATTGATAATTTGAGAAACGCTTCTCTCTGTTTCGGTTTTCATAAAAATTTTAGAGTTGCTTTTGAGTATTTACTCCGAACAGATTTTACTCATGTGGAAAATGGGAAATATCCGCTTGACGGTGAAAATGTTTTTGCGATTGTAAATAGATACGAAACAAAGTCCGAAGAAGAATTAAAATGGGAAGGACACAGAAAATATATTGATATTCAATTTGTTGCTTCCGGAGATGAACAAATTGGAATTGTTGAAATTGGTAAAATGACTACGGCAACGGAATACGATGAAACGAAAGACGTACAATTTTTTAGCGGTGAGGGAGAGTTTTTTGCTTTAGGTGAAAAAATGTTCGCGATCATTTTTCCGCACGAAGTTCATAAACCGGGAATAGCTGTTGACGGAACTTCACAAGTTTTAAAAGTAGTGATAAAAGTAAGAGTTTAAGAATTTATAAAAAAAAATAGCACACGGACTGCACTGATTTAACAGATTAACACTGATCAAATCCGCGCGCTATTAAAACCAATTACTTTAAGAGAACAATCTTCTTCGTCTCAACAAATTTGCCGGCTTCCAATCTTTTAGTAACTTTTTTTCTGAAATCGTTTGGTTATCTCGTTTTTTTGTTTGATAATAACTAAGCAAAAAATTATTTTTATTATTCTTCTGTTTTTAATGTGTGTTAAGCAAAGTGTTATAATAAAAATTTAACAAGTAAACTCTTAATAAACTTAAATTACTTAAATCGGGTTATGAAACTATTGAACGGCGTTAAAATACAAATTAATTCGTGTTTTCATCCCTTTTACAGAAGGGGGAATCTTGAAGAGGAGCAAAAAATAACTTTTCTTCTTTTCTCTACCTCTGTTTTCATCTTTACCTCTTCTTTTACTTTATCCAAGCCGCAAGTCACTTTATTACTTCCTAGAGACGAACAATGAAACAATTAATATTACTATCGTATATGTTGTTAACCATAATTGGGTGTGAAGATAATCCTACTGATGCAAAAAAATCTGAGAACCACTCTCCAACAATACTCTCGCTCCTTGTTTTTCCAGATATTGTTGGCTCGCAAGATTCAGTCATTGTTATCTGTAATGCCTTTGATCCGGATGGCGATACTTTGGTCTATGACTGGATCTCTGATGCTAAATTAAGGATAAAAGGAGTTAATCCACCGACGGATATGAGTTTGTATAACACTTTTGAGAATTCAAGAATATTTTACCCAACACAACGTGCTATTGATACAGTTTGGGTTCAGTGTTTTGCTCGAGATCGAAAAGGAAAATCTGATGCCAAGTTAGTTCTTTTTATAGTTAGAAAAGATTCTCTTTGAGAGGTGAAGCAAAACATTTTTCTTTAAGTGAAAAAACATTCGCCATCATTTTCCCAAATGAAGTTCATAAACCGGGAATAACTGTTGACGGAACCTCACAAGTTTTAAAAGTGGTGATAAAAGTTAGAGTTTAAATAGTTGGTAAAAATATTCAATGTAGATTAGCGAGAGTATTTGTCCAAAAAAAACGGAAGGATGACTGAATGAGATTGAATGGATGAATGTTATTCATTCAGTCAGGCAGCCATTCATTCATTCCAAATTATTTGGTTTTGGTCTACCCGACTACCTTTTGGCGGGCTTTGCCGGTTTAGAAATTTATAAAAAACAATAGCACACGAATCATACTGATTTAATCAGATTATCCGCACGCCATTAAAACTCAATTACTTTAAGAGAACAATTTTTTTCGTCTCAACAAATTTGCCGGCTTCCATGCGTACAAAATATATTCCGCTTGCAAGAGTTTTGCCGTTAAAATCAACTTCGTAACTGCCGGAGTTCATTTCTCTATTTACCAGTGTTGCAATTTCTGCTCCGAGAAAATCGTAAACTTTTATTTTAACAATTTCATTTTGCGGAACCGAAAATTGAATTTTTGTTACCGGGTTAAACGGATTAGGATAATTTTGTGAAAGTGAATAAGAAGAAGGTCTTGCATCCATATCCCTAACACCAACCAAACCGGACGTAGTAAAAGTAATAGAGTCTCCTTTTACAAATTCTTTCTCAGCAACAATACGGAAAACATCTCCAGCAGTAGGGGGGATCAGATTTGGGGACAATAGATAATTAATTATCCATGAAGTCTTTATCTTTGTTGCCTCATACTCTAAAATACGAAGTTCATCTCCCGGTGTAAATGAACCGGACTTGTCCGGGTCTGTCATTGCAATCTTTGCTCTGTAATTTGAAGTTATATTAAATACTTCGAAATTTACGGGTAGAATTATATACATCCCCTGCCTAATAAATGTAGTATCAACTATGTGGTCACTGAAACTAATTTCATAATCTGCTTTCCCATTCCACCCACCTGCATAGCTCACGTCTCTTACTATACTAAAAGCAGCATTAGAATTACCCGCAACCCATTTAGTCAATGATTTTTTTACTGTAGTAATACTGGTTGTGTCATTATTTACTACAATCCTTAATCCATCAAACAAGCAACTTTCGACTCCGTTCTCAATTTCAAAAACATCACCAACAAATGTGTTCCCTTTTGTTTTGTTATAGAGTTTATAATAGAGAGTTGGTTTATCAAAATACGCCGAATCAAAAACCATCAGATATTCATCACCGGTAATTAAAGAAGGTTCAATTACATGCAATTGCATATCACCTGTTCCAGTGGTATTTCTCTCAACTAAATAATTCGTTATAGCTGGATTTGGTCTCTCATTTTTTACCGTCAACTTATTTATCATCCAATAATTTGTATCTGTCTTCGAAATGATTTGTCCGATCAATTCACCGGAGAATGAGTTTGATGAGTTATTTGTTTTCCAGGTGAAGGACAAATCCGTTTCTCTCAGGTTTGATGCTAACAAATATGGGACTGAATTTATATCTGCTTTATAAAAGAAATTTATTAAGCACGAATCTCCATCAGCATCACCGCCATAAAATTTTACATCAACATCTCCGGTGAGATAACTTCCGGTTGATGGTGTATTTATAAAAATATCGGGTTTAGTGATTTGATGATTTTGAATAGTAAAAAATCCGGAAGCAACTGCAAGAACTAAGCTATCTGTAATAGAGATTACCTTTATTTGATGGTGGATACCGTCCTTAACCGAATCTGTCGGCCAATAAAAATAACCGCTATTGTTTTCGTCCTTACCTATTAAAGACCAACCATCTTGGGGAGTGAAATGATAAATATAATGCGTTGCGGTTCCTGTATAATTTGAGAGAGAATATTGAATTGGCAATATTCCCGAGACGTTCTCTTTATCAATCGGTTTAGTTAAAGTTAAAGAAACATTCCCTATGGTTGAGTTTAAACTAAAATTATTACTGATAAACTGTTTTGTAGTTTTAGTCGTGAGAATTAATTCGTCTAAATCATTAGCGCAAATAATAGCTGCGGCAATCGAGTCTGTTGAAAATTTGGAGAAAGGAAATGGTCCTGTTGAAAAAACAATATTGACATTTGTATTCGTTATTGAAGTATCAACAAAACCACCGATCATTTTTTGCCAAACAGTTTCATCATATTTAGGCCATGGATTATCTGGTGTTTTCGCAAGTCCAACCAAAGAAACGGCTGACAAACCAACGTTTAGTGGAGTTTCTAATAGTGCAAATCCAATATAACCGGTTTTCCAATCGCCAGGATATCCCATACCTTGATGATCCCATGCATATGTTAATTCTAAATCTTTATTGTAACGAACATCATCGCCACCGCTACTTGGTCCACCAACACCCGGATCAACATAGTAACCAAAGCATGTTTTGTCGTAAGAAAAATCTGAGATATTCGTGATTTTGTACTTCATGAAAAGCACATTTTGCACTTCTGCGTCGGAAAATTGTAAATAGCGAGTTTCTATTCTTAGCCCCAATCCTCCACGGGTAGTGTCTGATAAGATCGGGAAGTATTTATAAGGTGAGCGTAAATATTCTCCGTCTCTCGAATCATCCATAATAAAAAAGGATTCGAATGCAACCCTATTTGAATTTACTCCAAAATAGCTTGGGAAATTGCCATTAAATTCCGACGGTAAATTCAAAGCATCTGGCCAAACGTCCGGCCAGGATTGACGAAGCGTGCTGATTGCGGGAGAAGTAAATAACGAATTAGAATAACCAGGGATTGGTTCCATCCCCCAGATTTCACCGGTTACAGGATCAACATCCATCTCTTCACGGTATGAAGCTTCTATCGGATGAATCACCGCTTGATTTCCAGGTGCTGTTACTTCAGCGCCAATTAGTAAAGTCATTCCATCAAGATAAGGATGTCCGCTTCCTTTAGGCCATTCGCCCGAAGGTTGAAAAGGCCAATGCCCAATCTCTCCGGTATTTTTAAATAATGTTCGGATTAAATTTCCATCGAGAATACTTTCTTTCTCGTATTTAAAATTAGCATAGGGTTCTGCCCTATATTTTTGTATTTGATCTGGAACTTGTGGAAAGATTTCACTTAAAAGTGAAAATGAGACAAAGAAAAGAATGAAGATGAAACCTGTTTTTCGCATAGAACCTCCGAAAAAAAGTTAAAAAGCACCCGAAACAACATTTATGTTTCAAATTTATTACATTTTATTGAAACGAACAAAATTATTTCCCAATAAACTTTTGACCGGATTAGCCATTTAAAAATAAAAAGGCTGAACAATCCCGATTATCATCGGAATGCTACAGCCTTTTCTATAATTTATATCCGCACTTAAAATATCGAATATTGATTAAAGAATAATGAATGACGAAGTTGTACTTCTTACTTCTTAATTCTTAATTCTCTATTCCATTACACGTTTGGTTGCTGAGTTACTATTCTCTCACAACCCAGACTTTAATGTTAGCGGAAACCGCTTGATGCACTTTCACTTTAACATCATAAATGCCCAGCGATTTTATCTGCTCGTCAATCTCAATTTTTCTCTTTTCGATATCAAAGCCTTTTTCTTTCAGCTTATCTGCGATCATCTGAGAAGTAACGCTGCCGAAAATCTTATCTTCTTCGCCAACTTGAACAGAAATTTGGATCGAAACTTTTTCCA
>MNVA01000013.1 GCA_001871325.1 Ignavibacteria bacterium CG1_02_37_35 | reverse complement strand
GGAAAGTAACAAGCTCATTCTTTCTACTTTCTACTTTCTACTTTCTACTTTCTACTTTCTACTTTCTACTTTCTACTTGTAATTGATAATAATTTTTTAATTAAATAAAGGAATAAACAGAACAATGAAAATTCATGAATATCAAGCAAAAGAATTATTGAAAAAATTCTCCGTCCCCGTGCAAGACGGAATTGCCATAAAGCATTTGGATGAATTTGAGAAAGCAATTCAACAGTTGAAAAGTCTGGGGATAAATCAATATGTAGTGAAATCTCAAATCCATGCCGGCGGAAGAGGAAAAGGTAAAGTTTACAATCCACACAATCGAAATGAACTCATCCTTGAAGGCGGGGTAAAGTTCACTACTTCAATTGAAAAAGCCCGCGAATATGCTGAGAAGATTTTAGGAAACCTTTTGGTAACCCATCAAACCGGAAGCGAAGGAAAAATTGTTAAAACTCTTTTTATTGCTGAAGGTTTAGATTACGTAAAAGAACTGTATCTCGGAATCCTTCTCGACAGAACGGTTTCGCAAAATGTTATTATGGCATCTACCGAAGGCGGAGTTGAAATTGAAAAAGTCGCTGCCGAAACTCCTGAAAAAATTATTAAAGTGTGGATTGATCCAGCAACCGGTCTTCAACCTTTTCAAGCACGGGAACTTGCTTTTGCACTTGGGTTAAGCGGTGAGAGTTTCAAGAATTTCCAGAAATTTATTAAACAACTTTATGCGGCGTACGAAGCAACAGACGCATCCCTTCTTGAAATAAATCCTTTAGTAATTACAAACGATAACAGAATTGTTGCGCTCGATGCCAAAATGAATATTGATGACAATGCTCTATTCCGTCATCCTGAAATTTTAGCTTACAGAGATTTAGGTGAGGAAGACCCGCTTGAAATTGAAGCTTCAAAATATAATTTGAATTATATTAAGCTCGATGGAAATGTCGGCTGTATGGTAAACGGCGCCGGACTTGCAATGGGAACGATGGATATTATTAAACTTGCCGGTGGCGAACCTGCTAACTTTTTAGACGTCGGCGGTGGAGCAAATAAAGAAACCGTTGCTAACGGATTTAAAATAATTCTTTCCGATCCAAATGTTAAAGCAATTTTGATTAACATCTTCGGTGGAATCGTCCGCTGCGACCGCGTTGCTGCTGGAGTTATTGAAGCTACCAAAACTGTGAACGTTACTATTCCAATTGTGGTAAGACTTGAAGGTACGAACGCAAAAGAAGCCGGGGTTCTACTAAAAGAATCAGGCTTGAACTTTGAAGTTGCAACAACTCTAAAAGATGCTGCGGAAAAAGTTACTGCTATTTTGAAAAAGTAAACTGCTTATACAAACCTTCGAGGTCTGGGTAACTAATTTAGTCCAAAGACCTCGAAGGTTTTTCATTAGAGTCCAACCTTTTTCTTAGGGTGAAAACCATTATAAAAACATATGGTTGTTTTTGGCAAAGGCTATGTTAAGCTATCCCAGCTATCTCTTCTGGCACACCTTGGTCATTAAATACTTTTTTAAACAGAAAATACTCATACTGGTCAGGCTCAATTTTTCTGACTTTAGAAACGTAATGGATTAGATCAAGATACAATTTATAATTCTCCCATTTCTCTCCTCGCGAGATATCGCTCATGCTTGAATTAATATACCAATCGTCCAAAGTCATTGACAAACGGATGAGTGCGCGGTTAACTTTTTGATCGTAAATCAATGGATAGTTAATGTGATCCCTTTGTTTTATTCGACACTTACCTATAAAATAAAGATATTTTGAAATAAATGATGTGCCTAAACCAGAAACCGTTGATAATACTGCAAAGGATTGTTGAGACCAATTACTACTGTCGTTGTTAGATGCTGTAAAAATATCTTTAATAATATTTGTTATATCTGGCGTATTAATTATTGTTTCAACATGACCACGCCCCGCAGTATTACCATAGCCCCAAATCAATACCATTAAAATAAATTGCTTGATTTGTTCTGAATCTTCAAGATTTATGTCCTCTGAAAATTTCAAAATGTAACTTCTTGAAATTGGGTTTGGAATGTTTCGCAACGCTTCCATCCAATCATCGTGAACTGCATTATCCCCATAAGTAAATTCGTTGTTTATATCGACTTGTTTTACAGCAAGCGACAAATGCAATAAATTATTTATTAACATAATTCTTCCTTTCTTTTTGTTTTAATTATTTTTCTTAGTATAACTAATCTTTCAAGCAACGAATGCTAATACCATCTATCCTTTGGAAGCCATCGAAGTGTATAACATTTTCATTGTGATAGAGACGCATTCCCGAAGCGTATGTAGCCGACTCCACAGTTGAACTCATGAAAAAAACACTCGTTCCTAAATAGTCGTAAATACTTGTGGCACCATGAAAGCCAGCGAGTAATGCTGAGAAGCCACTTGTATTTGTTCCTGATCCGCTTGCTGTTCCTTGTCCTATTGCTTTTAATGCGTTCGAGTTGTTCCCTACGGCAGCAGCTAATGTTTCAAACTCAGAGTTTGTTGGTACGTGCCAACCGCTTGGGCAGATACCTGTTGCGCCTGATGCAGCACTATACGCCATTGCCTCATCCCAATTATATAAACCGCCATAGGTAGTACAATTTGCTATGTTGTTTTCATAACAGTACTTTTCGATAGTTCCGTTATTGCTCGGCTTTGCTGCTACATTTATCATTGTTCCGATATCAAGATTTGCCTTCATCCAGCATTGCGTGCCAATTTGAACGGTATGATATGTCTTTCCTGAATAATCAATTGTTGAAGTACCACAAACAAAAACTGTTGGCGTTGTTGTAAAATATATCTTTGTAATATCCGTTAATTTTACCGAATCTTTTCCGCCGCTAATTTTTTCTATTTGCATCCATGTTTGACTTTGCAGGCTCATTGATAATAGAACCATTAAAAGAACACTTAACTTTTTCATTACAGCACTCCTATTTTAAATAAATCATTTTTTTTGTTATTACAGTATTGTTCCATTGCACCCGATAAAAATAGACACCGCTGGAGACCGTTAATCCGTCTCTGTTTTTACTATCCCAAGTAACGGTGTGTTCGCCCGCTTCCTGCAAAGCAGGAATAATTTCATTGATAATCTCTCCGTTCGCATTAAATATCTTTACCGCAACATTTCCTCTTTCCGGAAGACGGTATGAAATATTCGTTATTGGATTAAATGGGTTTGGGTAATTCTGGTATAGGAAAAATGAGTTTAGTATCTCATTCATTTTTGTAAGTTCTTCTTCACTCACCCCGGTAGCATCTACCCTAAAAGTAATATGTGCAATATCAGACACAAGAATTTTTTTTACAGTTGGACCAATTTCAACAACCATTGTATCTGATTGCGAATAAGTACTTCCTCTTGCAAGAAGAAGTAAGACCAAGAAAAGAAAGAATCGTTTCATGAGCACTCCATTTTTATTGTTAAAGATTTTCGTATCACCATTTTCAAAAAAAATTGTACCAGTCTATGCACACTATTTTATAATCGTAACCCTTACGGAACAACAACACTAACTACATTTGACGGTGTTGGATTAATACCTGTATAATAATATTTTCCGGTTGCGATATCTAAATATCTATTTGAAGGAGAACTCACAGCATATGCTACGACATAAACAATTTGTCCTGCATTAAAACCATTTTTATAAAACCAAGCACCAGTCATAAATCCACTAAAAGTTGTCTGACCATCTGCAAAACCTAGAACATTAGCTTCCACTATATAATCTTTTGGATCAGCTGTCACAGATGAAGTTGTTCCAAAAAATAACATTACACCTATTTGCTTTGGTAAAAGCCCGGTCAAGTTGCCAGCAATGGTTACCTGAGATACTGAAGCGATTGCAGAAAGACCAGTTAACGTGAAAGATGGAATCTTGTAGAGTTGTTCTGAACCATAAAAAACTTGTCCACCTCCGACAAATTGCAGTCCCACTGCTTTTTTTGTTCCATAGTCAGCTTTAGAAAAAGCAATTGTATATGTTCCAGTTGCAAGTCCGGTAAAAATCCAACGCCCATCACTACTGGTTGTGGTTACCATATTTTCTCCTTCAACCGTTACTAAAATTCCGCCATTATCAACCAACCTGTTACCGCTGTTGTCATCATACAAATATACGTAGCCAATTAAATCTCCGGTTAGAATAGGTGCTGATATTCCGTCTTGACCATCTTTCCCTTTAAATTTGTCACATCCGTAAAACATTAGAAGAATAGTTATCGATGATAAAAAAAATATTGCACTGTATTTCATTTTGTACCTCAGTACAGTTTAAAACAAAAAAAGGACGCAACTTTCGTTACATCCTGAACCGGGGTACTGGAATACCCATATACAAAGACATAAGAAAATGCGTCCATCTCTGGACGCAGCTTCTTTGTATGCTCTTGTATATTGAAAATTTCCAGTTTTCGGTTCAGAACAACGCAATAGCTACGTTTAATTATTTTAGTTTACTAAAAAGCTCCTTCCAAAAAATTACATACTGTTAAAAACAAAATGTGCCGCTTGTGGTATAGTAATGGGCACAAAGTAATCCGCAGGAAATAAATAATCCTCACCGGACTCATCTATTATCCGTATTAAATTTTTTTCTTTCGCAGAAGCATCTTCAATAACTTCGTATATTTTTTTAAGTTCAAGCGATGCTTCCATTTCAGAATTTTTAACACAAACTACAAACTGTGTATTCATAATTACCTCAACAATCTTTTAATTTTAAAATCTTTTTGCCCAATCCCATTCGCTTCATACCAATGTATTTCTGCTTTTTCAATCGTTCCATCTTGCAGCCGTACCAAAGCAGTTCCTTTTAGTTTCCTCCATCTGCCTTCACCGTATTTCTTTTTTAACCGTTCAATTTCCCTAATACTATTCTCAACGGCAATAATACCAATTTCTTCAATCTCATTAATTATTTCGAAATACAACTTTACACCTGCTTAGTTTAGTATCCGATAAAAATCTCTCTGTTATTTACAAATATCTTTTCATGAACCACTCTAAACTTAAACAAACCTCCAAGGTTTTCAAAACCTTGGAGGTTTTATATAACTTGTTTTTATTTCAACCTTCGTTTTTTCTTTTCTGCTAACTGCAAATAATTTTCTTCTGTAACAATGCTTTTACCGGTTTCCTTTTCGAGAGCTACCCTGGCATCCCCGGCAATTTTACCCCCTTTCTTTGCGGCGGTTTTATTTACAACAAAGCCTTTTGCGTCAACCTTTTTTGTTATTTCCGTAGTTGACGCTTCGCCAAGCATAGTGAAGATCAATTCGAGATCGGTCATGTGATCTCTAAGGTTTTCTCCTTTACCCGGTAGCTTTTTTAATTCTTTATATTCGGAAGGAGACAAACCAAAAGTTGCCCTGCTAATTTCTGAAGTGAGGATTGCGAATTCCTTTTGTTCTTTAATTCCGCGTTTATGCCATTGATCAGTTAACTCATCTCTAACTGCAATGCCGCGTAATCTTTTTTCAATCCATTCATCGCTGTACCCTTTGGCTTTATAGATTTCTTTTATTCTTTGAGAAGCAAGTTCGGGATTTTCAATTTCTTCCAACCGTTCGTAACCAACTCTTGCAAGCCAGCGTTTAAATGGCTCTGCTTTGGGAGATGGGATAGATTGAATTATTCTTAACAACCCTTCAACATTTGCAGCTTGCACTTTACGTTTTTTACCATCAGCGGCAATCATTTCAAGGGGGGGACAAATTGTCCCCCAGTTGAAATTTAACTCGGGATCTCTTTTTCTCATCTTTTTGATGTAGTCTTTAGGATTAACAGTATCAGTTAATGCCTCAATAACATCAGCAACAGAGAAATACCATTTTTGTTCTTCTTCGTTCCAATGAGAACGGATTTTTACCGATTCAAAAAGTTTTATGTTGCTCATAAAATTAAGTCTTTCCAAACCTCCGACGTTTGCAAAACGTCGGAGGTTTTTGAGGTTTGCAAAACGTCGGAGGTTTTTGTGCTAAAATTCATAACTTGTTTTCACTTTCTTGTCTGTTAAAAACTCAATCATAATTTCTTTAGACTGAAAAAAAGACTTTACATAATTAATATCTGTCAAAGTTCCATCCCTTAAAGAAAGTAAATCTTTTGCGTTGGAAAATTCCCAGTCACTTATGCTTTCTGCTAATCCGGCTTGCACCGGATTTTCAAGAATATATTTAATCACCCACTTAACATAAGCTTCCTCATCAATCTGTTTGCTTTTTGTTTTACTCTCAAATAATGTCCCGCTTCGCACGTATTTTTTATTTACTGATTTTACATACGAATTAAGTAATGATGAAATAAACATTGAAATTGAAAACTCATCCGTTGTTTGTTCAACAAATAAATGAAAATGATTTGGCATTAAACAATACGCTAATATATTGATACTGAATTTTGCTCGGTAGTGTTTCATCCTTCGCAAAAAATAAAGATAGTTCTCTCTTTCATAAAAAATAAGAGCTTTGTTTGCACCTCTGTTATAGAGATGATGAAACGTGTTTTTATAATAGTTTCTTTCTTTGTCCATAGTAATTCAAATCCAAACCTCCGAGGTTTGCAAAACCTCGGAGGTTTTAGAGGTTTTTGAACTTACTTCACCGGCGGCACATCCGTTACTGGTGGGGGTGTTCCTTTGCTTTCACTTATTATATACCGTGCTTGCTTTGCGTAATTTTCGGGATAAACATATTTTGCCGCGTTGCAAACATCCTGCATTCTTTGCCATGCAGTATTCAATTTGCCAACACGCTCCTGCGTT
>MNVA01000112.1 GCA_001871325.1 Ignavibacteria bacterium CG1_02_37_35 | reverse complement strand
TTCAAGTTTAACATTTGCGACATTCGCACTTGACCATTTTATAGTATCTGTTTTTCCTACGATAAAATTCTCACCACCATTCGGTTTAAGAACGGAGATCTGTGGAAGAATGATTGAAAAAACATTATCACTTAAATCGGGAACGGCGATGTTTGATGCATCCGAGATTCTAATTTTACAATTTGCAGAAGGTGTGTTTGGAATCGTCCAGACAAAACTACCAGCACTTGCCGGTGTAGAAGTAAGTACTGAATTCCAGTTGGTTCCATTGTTAGTGGTGTATTCAAGTTTAACATTCGCAACGTTTGAACTCGTCCATGTAATATTTTGTGTTGCTCCAACAATCCATTGCTCTCCACCGTTCGGAGAAGTGACCGTAACTTTAGGCAGAATGATCGAGAAAACGTTATTGCTCAAATCGGAGTAAAAATTATCCGAGGCATCAGAGATTTTAACTTTACAATTTACAGAAGGAGTGTTGGGTATTAACCAATCATAACTTCCGACTGCTGAGGTAACTGATGAAGCAATTGTATTCCAAATTATGTTGTCGGTTGTGTATTCAATTTTAACATTTGCAACATCACTGCTCGTCCATATGATTTTTTGTGTAGTTCCCACTATCCATTGTTCATTGCCGTTTGGTGAAGATACTGTAATAATAGGTTTAAAAAATTCAAAGGTGTTACTAGTGCTTTGCAATGCGGCGTTTTTAGAATCACTAATTCTGATTTTTGCCTGCTTGGTGATCCAGGTACTTGCAATGTAATTATAAGAACCTAATTTCGCAGGAACAGCACCATTAATAACAGCCCATGAGACTCCATTGTCTTCTGAAAGTTCAATTTTTATAGTATCAACATATTCGCTTGTCCATGTGACATTCTGTGTTGTTAATTCGCGGTAACGCTCTCCTCCTAACGGGGATGTTAGTGTAAGCTTTTGTTGATAAATTGTAAACGTTCCTTCGCAGGTATACTTTACAAGGTTATCTGTCGCATCGGTTATCCTAACTTTTGCAATTGCAGATGGGTCATTCGGAATTGTCCACAGGTAATTATTTAAATTTGCATCAAGTTGCTCTGCGATCAGTTTCCAGATTGTTCCGTCTGTGGTGTATTCAAGTTTTACTTTTGTTAAATAAGTTGAAGTCCATGAAATATTTTTTTGCGAGCCGATCTGCCATAATTCGCCGCCATTCGGCGCGGTGAGGGTAACGGTGGGGAAGTAAATTGTAAACGGCGCTGCACTTTGAGATGAAACAGTTACATCTTTGTAATCAGTAATTCTAACTTTAGCTTGATTTGTTACGGGAGAAGGAATAGTCCAATCAAAACTTCCGGTTGAAGCTAAAGCTGAGTCGGCAACTACGATCCAGGTAGTTCCATCGTTAGTTGAGTATTGAATTTTAACTTTTGCAACATCGCTGCTCGTCCAACTTATTTTTTGCGATGATCCTCTTCTCCATTGTTCACCGCCGTTAGGGCTTAGTAATGTTACAACCGGATTTTTAATCGAGAAAATATTGTCGCTTGTATCAGCAAAAAAGCTGTTGTCAGCATTAGAAATCTTGACTTTGCAATTTGTTGAAGGTGTGTTTGGAATTGTCCAGACAAAACTTCCCACACTTGCAGGAGTTGAGGTAAGAATGGAAATCCAGCTTGAACCATTGTCAGTTGTGTATTCAAGTTTAACATTCGCAACGTTGGAGCTTATCCATTTTATGGTATCAGATTTCCCAACAATAAAATTCTCACCGCCGTTTGGTTTATTAAGTTTAACCATTGGCAAAACGATCGAAAAAACATTATCGCTTACATCAGCAAAAGAAACGCTGTCAGCCCCATCGCTAATTCTCACCTTGCAGTTTGAAGATGAAACAAAAGGAATTCTCCAAAGAAATTTCCCATCGGCTGCCGGAATAGTATAATCTTCCATTTCCATCCATGAAGCCCCGTTGTCTATCGTATATTCAAGGTAGACGTCATCTAAATTTTCACTCACCCATTTAACCGTATCAATTTCTCCAAAAACAAACGTTTCTCCTCCATTGGGTGAAGTTACTGTAATTTTAGGAGGATCGATAATAAACGGTACTGCAGTTACGCCTGAAACACCGGAAGAGAGATGCCGAACCCTGATCTTTGCCTGCGTGGTATTTATTTTTGGGACGTGCCAGTAAAAACCTTCTGAGTTACCGGGAAGAGAAGGAGCAATAACTTCCATTGTTAGTCCGTTATTGGTAGTGAACTCTATAATAACCGAATCTATGAACTGTGTTGCCGTCCAATCAATGGTATAAAATGAGTTGGCTTTTAGTCTTTGTCCGCCTGTTGGATTTATAATTGAAATTTCTTGCGCCGTCCAGTTATTTTCAGTAAAAAGATTTGAGACATCTGTTTGTGAAAGAGGAACATTGTAGAGTCTTGCGTCATCAATTAAACCGTTGTAACGCTCGGGATAACCTGGTGTTTGCATATATCCCAGCCGCACCGGATTCGGACTAAAGTCTGTGTATGGAATCTGCTGTGTTGCTTCTTGAACTCCATCAACATATAATGTTGCATTCATACCATCATAAACTCCGGTAACTAAATGCCACTGATTATCGTTCGAATATTCAGAAGCGGTTATAGGGATTCCCGAAACATAAAACTGTAACCGATTATTTACAGCCGCTAAAAAATAGCCGTTGTAATAACCGTGAACATGTTTTCCGAAAATTACTGCGTTACCATTGCTGCTGTATTTTACCCATGTAGAAATGGTAAATCCGTTTTTGCGGAAATCAAGTGAAGAGGAATTGGAAACTTCCGCCTGGCTTGTTGAGCCATCGAAAGCAACTGATGTATTTGGAGTGTTAAATCTATCTTTAACAAAGGTTAAACCGCCGCCAAGAAGATCAAATCCATTTTTTGTTTCGTCAATTAAATTATTGTTGAATTGATAGAAGGCTACCAATCCGTTGACTGCGTTTATGTTGATCAAAGAAATTGTTCCTCCAGGATCGGAAGAAATGTGTTTTGGAACGAGAAGTGCTTTCACGCTGCTCGCCTGCCAAATTAGGAAAGAGACGTTTTCAACTGCTTCTCCCTGAATGAGCATCGTAACGTAAGCAGTATCGTTATTCATGATAACTTTTTCTCTTCCGCGACATTCACCATTCACAAATGCGCCGACTACATCGCCGGGTTGAGCAGAAACATTATTTATCGTAACGATTCCGTACAATGTTGTACTATTTGTGTAGATCACCGGTTTCCAGTCTGGACCATTTCCTTCAATTAAGAAATAGTCGGGGGGTGTTCCGATGGTGTTACCTGGATTTGTCCAAACGAATTTATTAACAAAATAAACGACATCATTACTTTCACTCCAGATTTTGAAGGAAGCATTTTCTTCGGCAGATTCTCCCTGGATAAGCAGGGTAACATAACCTTCATTCGCGTTAGTGACAACATCGGAAACTCCGCGGCATTCACCGTTAACAAAAGCGGCTACTTTATCACCTGTTTGAGCGGGCAATCCGTTGATAGTAACTTTCGCATACAGTGTAGTGCTGTTGGTGTAAATCACCGGGTTCCAGTTGGGTTGTGCAGAAAGAACTGCCGTGCTTATCAACAACAAGCTAATTGATTGTATCAGCTTTTTCATAATTATTTCCTTCTGTTTAAACTTCATTGCTTTACATTCTTTCCGTCTTTGCAATCAAAATTGTTTCGCGCAAAGTCGCGAAGACGCAAAGAGACTATAAATTATTTACTACTCTTTTCATTCCATCTTTTATGAGTGCTTCAAAAATATTATCCGGTTAAACCACAGACATAATTGATCTCACTCCGCCGCCGGATTTTTACATACTAGCTAACCTGGTTAAGTTAGAACAAAATCATCTTTGCCTGATTGAATGGATGCATGACTGAATGAATAACATTCATCCAGTCGCTCTCATCCATTCTATTATATTTTTACTAACTATCTGATTCCAATTTATTCGCGCCGAGACGCAAACTTTTATTTCAACAACAAAAGTTTTTTAACCGAGACATAATCTCCAGATTGCATCCGGTAGAAATAAATTCCGCTTGGTAATCCGCTTGCATCAAATGAAACTTCGTAATAGCCGGCATTTTTGGTGTCGTCTACCAAGGTGATAACTTCTTTTCCGAGAACGTCATAAATCTTTAAGCTAACATGCTGACTTTTATTCAACGAATAGCGTATTCTTGTTTCCGGGTTGAACGGATTAGGATAGGCGTTCATTAAAGTTGTTGTTGTTGGTAAAATCGGGTCTTCTACTCCCGTTACAAACGTGAACGGAAGTTCTTGTATTCCGGCGATTGTTGTGCCCGGTTTTGTTTTCATTTTTAGATTTGAACCGAACGCTTCTTTTTTCTTCGCATCGAATATCTTGAACGAAACTTCTTCTTCTTTATCTCCGTTGATAACTAAAGTAGCAAACGCATTTCCTTCGGAGTTAAGTTTAACTTCACTTATCGCTCTGCATTCTCCGTTGACGAACGCTGCAACTACACTTCCGGCAGGTACCGGTTTTCCATCCGATGTTACAGTAAATATTGCAACCGTACTTTGCGGATATCCTTTCAATTTCCAGGGAAGATCAGCCATAAGTTTTTGCCCGGTGGTTTGATGTTTCTTTGGCATGATCGCCTGCGGGGAAGGAAGCACATACCCGTCAATATTATTTTTCAAGCGCAGCCAGTATGCCTCTCCCGGTTCAAGTGTATAGAGAGTGTTTGTCTCAGGGGAACCAAGCGGATTGTAGTAACTCGTTAACGTTTTAATTTCTTCAACGGAAGTCATGATCGGCTCAAATGCATACCAGACTGATTCTCCATAAGAATAATAATAGCTCATCAAGTTCCAACCGGTACGGTAATTTATTCCATCCGCCGGATAAAAATGATCTCCTATTACCGGGAATGAATGTTCAACAGAATCAGTTTTAACTAAGTATCCTTGCGATGCGTATACGCTTTTCAGTGTGTTGAGGAATTCGGGCAATGCAGGATCAAATGATTGGAGTTCGGTTTTTACTTGAAGCACCAGCGGTGATGGAAATACATCGCGGGGTATACTTGAGAGAGGTTGAATATAAAACGAAATCATATTCCATCCGGAATAGAAAAGAGGAATGTACTGCGTTATTTTGTTTGTAATGGTAAAATTGCTGTTGCTCTCATCAAAAAGGGCGGGATTATTTTTATCTGAAATTCTAACTCTTACCATGTTACTTTCAATATCGGGGGCGTACCAGAGAAAACCGGTTGAAGCAGCGGTAAGCGTATCGCAAATCAGAGACCAGCTTGCACCGTTATCAGAAGTAAATTCTAAACTGAAATTGTTTACATTACTGGCGCTCCACTCAATCGGAACAAGTGAATTTGCCTGAAAAACTTCACCACCAATGGGAGTTATTAGGGTAAGTGAGATAGGAACATATTCTTTTTCATAATAAAGCATCATGATTTCTTGTTGTGACAATGAGCGATCATAAATACGGATATCATCAATTATCCCTTGGTAAAATCCTCTGAAATTTGAATTTTGTTCTGAGTAGCAACCAATTGTTAATGGTACATTTGATTTCATTAAATTAATTTGTCCTAAATATCGAGTTGAAGTTAACACTCCGTCGAGATAAATTTGAGAGAAACCGGTGTTGTAATCATATGTTCCAACAACCATATGCCACTGATTATTTCGATATGAAGCACTTGGGGTTGAAGTTGCGAAAAAATATTCATCTGAAGAAAAATTATCTCGTTGATCTACTAAATCGAAATGAAGTGAATCGTAATTTGTGCTGTAAAAGAATAGATCATATTGTCTCGTTTGAACGGTTTCATGCTTCGCTATAATGGATCCGGGATTTACATCTTGGATAATATGTGGATTGTCGGTTTTTATCCACGCCGATAACGTGATGCTGTTTTGAACATTTAACGACGAACTGCTTGGAACCAAAACAAAATTGTTGTTTCCATCAAAACTTAATGCGCTGTTCGGAGTATTGAATCTGTCAAAAGTGGGAACCGCCCCATTGTTTGTCCCGTTGTTTCCGTTTCCGCTTTCATCATTTGCATTACCGTTAAATGGGTAGTAGGCAACAAGACCGTTCGACATGGAATCACTAATTGTAAACACTCTATCGCTTTCATCAAAAATAGTTGGATTGGCAGCATCAGCTATTCTTACTTTGCAACTTGTTGATGGAGTGTTTGGAATTAACCATGGAGCGCTTCCAACACTTGCAGGCATAGCTGGATAAATTGATATCCAGTTTACTCCGTTATCTGTTGAATACTCAATATTTAAAATATTTGCATCACTACTTATCCAGCGGATGGTATCTAAGTTACCTGCAACTAAATTTTCTCCACCATTTGGTGAAGCAACAGAAACAAACTTTTGTGGAATAATGTGAAATTCTGTTCTCTGAATATTTGATACCCGGAGTTCATCAATACTTGCGCTAACGCCTGAGCCAGTACCCAAAGTCAGTAACAATGAACCGCCGTAACCACCAGCCGGCATTCCGGTATTAACATCACTGCCGACTTGCACTCCATCAATATACATTTTAGCCCCTGTGCTTCCCCAGGTAACTGCTACGTGAGTCCATCTATTCAACGGAACTTTATTTGAACCTGAATTTAAACTGAATGCCGCCCATGCCGATGAAAGTAAAGTACCGGTTGAATCCATATCAATGTTAATCGTCCAGCCGTAACATGCGCCAAAATATTGTCCTTGATTTACCAACCCCAAACCTTTACCGTAGCTTGTAAGATTAACCCAAAATTCGATTGTACCGTTTGCCTGACTAAGTAATTGACCGCCTGGATATTTGAGGTAGGTAGCCGATCCTTGAATTACATCAATTGGCGGATTTAAAGTTAGCGATTGATAGAGTTCGTTCATTCCAGGATTAAAGAAATAACTTGGCGTAACTGATGGCCATTCAGAACCGCAAGGTTGTCCGGTTGGCGAATAAGCCAAAATGTTTGCGTCAGTCGTTCCATTAAAGTGATCTAACAGAACGGTGTTGGCGTCAGAAGCATATTCTCCACTCTTAAATAGTTGAATGGTGAATGCACTATCACTTTCATCAAATGCATCCGGATTGCTATTATCCGTTACTCTTACTTTGCAGAACATAGATGGTGTTGAGGGAACGGTCCATGCATAACCGGAAGGATATTCTGCAGGCAGACTGCCAACTATGTTTGTCCAGGTTGCGCCGTAATCTGTTGTGTAATCCAACTTTACTTGTGTTAAATAATTTGAGAACCAATGAATGGTGTCGGTTGTTCCTGCAACAAGATATTCTCCTCCGTTGGGAGTTTCTAATTCTAGTACTTGATCTAAAATTCCTGAATCATTATAGATTGAAAAAATTTCAGTAGATGTAAGTACATGATCAAAAATTCTTATGTCATCAAGAACTCCTGAAAACTGGTCAAAATATTTTCCGTCAGAACCAATTCCCATTTCTGTAGTTGTTGCCGTCATTGAGCCGGTATTGGTTGACGTTTCGTTTAAAACTCCATTAACAAAAAATTGAACCTGGTCTGTTGCATCATCAAATGTTACTGCAACGTGATACCACGTTCCTACGTTAAGAGGAGAAAGAAAGTTCGAAGGGGTTTCGTGACTGGAAATAACTAACCGTGGATAGGTTGGAGCAGTTCCGTCGGTTCCCCATGTACCGAATCCAAATTCTTGTGTGTAATCTTTCCCAAGAATACAATTGAAAGCGTTGCTGCCTGCCTCCTGTTTCATCCAAACGGTAAAAGTAAATTTACCTCCGGCAAAATTCAACTCAGGAGAATGTGGAACAGCAATTCTTGAAGGATTGGGGAAGGAGTACGCGCTGTTCGGATTTGAAAAACGGTCTGCAACTAACTGCGCACCGTTTACTGTTCCATCATGTCCGTTACCGGTGCCATCATTAGCATCGCCGTTAAAATTATAGTGGGCTACAACTCCTCCCGTTGCTGAAGTTGTAATTGTGAAAACCGAGTTACTTTCGTCAAAAACAGAAGCATCACTTGCGTCATACACTTTTATTTTACATGAAGTAGAGGGAGTATTTGGAACAGTCCACATAAATGATGGATACATCGCGGGGAGATCAGTTGCAACAGTTAACCATGTAGTTCCGTTGTCGGTGGTGTAATCAATGTTTACATTACCCGTCATGTTTGTGTTTGTCCAGGCGAGATACTGAGTTGATCCACTTTGCCAATTTTCACCGCCATTCGGAGAGGAGACAATTATTGTATTTTTTGTTGTATCAATAATTGTAAAAACGCTGTCGCTTTCATCAAACCTTGCAGCATTTGCTGCATCGCTTACTCTAACCAGAGCATTGGTGGTTGAAGCTGCATTAACGGTACTTGTAAAACTTCCCATAGAAGCAGGAATATCTGAAGCAATCGAGTACCAGTTTAATCCTCTATCGGGAGAGAAATATAAATTTACCGAACCGACATTACTGCTCAGCCAGGTAATATCTTGTTGTGAACCGTTATAAAAAATTTCTCCGCCGTTGGGATAAGTAAGGGTTAAGGTGCTGGCTATATTTTCCTCAATTGTGAAAAGCCCATCGCTCAGATCAAAGTTGGTTTCATTGTTAAAGTCAGATACTCTTACTAAACAACTTGCGGAGGGAGTTGAGGGAATTTCCCAGTTATAAATTGGGAACATTGAAGATATTCCTGAGTTAATATTTATCCATGATAAACCATTGTCTGTGGAATAGTCTAAATTAACGTAGGTTATAGAAGTAGCATACCATCGAATTGTCTCGGTTGTCCCGGCAACAAAATATTCTCCGCCGTTAGGGGTGACAAGTGTTATTGGGTTTGGAGAACTATCAGCAATGGTAAAGACAAGATCGCTCACATCGGAAGTAGCACCGTTAGTTATATCTGTTATTTTAACCAAACATGTTGTCGACAAATTATTAGGAACCGTCCAATCGTAAAAGAGAACATCAGGAGAGGTAGCGGGGGTGATGGTCGTCCAGGAAACGCCATTATCTATGGAGTAATCTATTTGTACGGAAGTTGTTGCATTGGCTGTCCAACGAATGGTTTCAGTTATTCCTGCAATAAAGGTTTCTCCGCCGTTGGGATAAAGGAGGCTGATTTGTGAGAAAAGATTTTGAGAGAAGAATAAAACAGAAACCAAGAGTAAAAATTTTTTCATGGTAATGTTCCTTTCAGACTAAATAGAAGTTATTTTTTAACTTAAATAAAATAAATACTTGGCAAAGTTTTTTATTGAGATTGAAAAGATGTAGGCAAAAAAAATCTTTTAAAAGTAAATATTTCCTGATTTAATATTCCGTTTCACAAAGATAATGAAAGACAACTTTTTCATTAAATTCTCAGAATATAGCTTTTAGAAAAATCTGTCAAAAAATACGAGTTTTCACTTTGATAATTAGTGATTACCGATATAAATGTCAATAATTAAAATGCTCAACTGCGTATTTGTGACAATGCTTACAATTTAAAAATTTTCCTTAAAAGAGCGATCCAAATTCAAACGGATTTCCATGGAAGATAGTATGCGGAAGTTTGCAGTGCGGTAGAAGAATTATTTATTCTTCCGTCATCCTTACTCCAATAGATTATTTAAGAGAGAAATTTCTTCAAGCGTTCTTTAACTTTAGATAATTAATCACGGCTCTTATTTCGCCGTAACTAATATTTTCTCCTAATTCATTTTTAAGAAGACCGGGCAATAAATCTCCGTGTAATTGAATAGCTTTTTCAATCTGTCCTATTTTCTCCGGTGTTACTAACTCATTTATTCCGATCTCTCCGGTCTCTATGTAGTGAGCCAGGTGATTTTCAATGGTTGAAGTTGTTAAATTTCGAATCGCCGCAATTTCGGTCACGGATTTTCCACTTCTGAATAATTCAAAGCTTTCCAATTTTGTGTCTGTCCTTTCAGAAGCGCGGGGAGATCGCGGTTTCCTCAGCCTCTTGGGAAATTTGTTCATTACTCGAGACGGCAAATCGCTTTTCCTGCAGTAATCAACCACTTCATCTAAAAACACTTTTCCGTAACGTTGTAACTTAATTTCACCGAAGCCGGATATTTTCGCCAACTCTGAAAAATCTTGTGGAAGATATGTTGCCAGCTCCAGGAGAGTTGTATCTGAAAAAATAATATAAGCCGGAACGCGCGCTTCTTCCGCCAAATGGTTACGAAGGTTTTTCAGGTGAGAAAACAATTCAATTTCGTAGGGCTGTTCTTTGTGTTCTGCCTCCTTCCGCGTAACGGTTTTCACTAAGATTACTGTTTCCTCCCCTTTAAGAACTGCCCTGCTCTTTTCCGTTAATTTCAAAATAGGATATTGCCCTTCTTCCTGGAGTAGATAACCCATCACGATGAAATCGTTAAGGTATTGCCGCCATTCGTCTTTGCTCTTATCAGATCCAACGCCATAGGTTTTTAGCTTCGTTTGCCACGGTAAAATTTTTTCCGATTTTGAACCTCGCAAGAAGTCAATTACAAAATTTACTCCGTACCTTTGGTCTAACCGCGCCACGGCGGAAAGGGCTTTCTGCGCAACGATCGTTCCGTCAAATTTTTCGTACTTACTTAAACAGACATCGCAGCTTCCACAATAATTTGGATATTCTTCGCCGAAATAATTCATCATAAATTTTCTGCGGCAGGTTTGTGTTTCGCAAAATCGCGCCATCTTATTCAGCTTCTCCAACATGATTTTACTTTGCGCGGGATTATTCTCTATCTCGCAAAACTTTTTAAGTTTAACGAGGTCGCCTCTGCTGTAAAATAAGATAGCGTCGCTTTTAATTCCGTCGCGTCCGGCTCTGCCCGTTTCCTGGTAGTAACTTTCAATATTTTTCGGCAGGTCAACATGAAAAACAAACCGGACGTTGGACTTATCAATACCAAGTCCAAACGCAATCGTTGCAACAATAATTTTAACTTTGTCTTTGATGAATAATTCTTGATGCAGATCGCGAGTTTGTTTCTCTAACCCGGCGTGATAAGGTTTTGCAGAAAAGCCAAGCTCGGATAGATCCACAGCAAGCGACTCTGTTGATGCGCGGGTAAGACGATAGATAATTCCCGAATCTTCTTTGTGTTTTTTTAAGTAGTCCACCAAATAAGGAAACCAGTTCTGTTTCGATTCAACATAGTAGTGAATATTCTCGCGGTTAAAGCTGGAGATGAATATTTTGGGCGACTGTAGTTTGAGCTTTTCCAGAATATCTTTTCGCGTCAGTTCATCAGCAGTTGCCGTTAATGCAATGATGGGAACATCGGGGAAATGTTTTTTTAGAACGGCTAATTGCAAATACTCGGGGCGGAAATCGTGTCCCCAATGAGAAATACAATGCGCTTCATCTATAGCGAACAAAGAAATATTTAAAGGTTTGAGGAAATTGAGAAACTGCTGTTCGTTGATGAAAATTTTTTCCGGGGCGATGTAGAGAATTTTTATTTGCTGATTGCGAATATCGCTCATCACTTCGGCTTGTTCATTCACCGAAAGAGTGGAATTGAGAAACGAAGCAGCCACTCCGTTTAACCGCAGTCCGTCAACTTGATCTTTCATTAAGGCAATTAAGGGAGAAATGACGATAGTCAACCCGTCAAATAGCAGCGCGGGAATTTGATAGCACAACGATTTGCCGCCGCCGGTAGGCATCAAAACGGCTGTATCCTTTTTTGCCAGCACCGATTCAATAATTTGATCCTGGTGAAAACGAAACTCGTTGAAGCCGAATTGTTTATTTAAAATTTCAAGTGGAGTTTTCATATCGTTTTAGTTGATTTTTTCTTCTATTAAAATAAGTGAATTTGAAGGATAAGAAAAATGAAAAGATCATTTGATTTCTGTGTTGCTTTATCACATTAAATTTTTTAAGAAAAAGAATGTGTTGATTATAATTTATTAATCAACTTCATATATGTTTGATACCTCAATAATACTTAGTATTTTTGCAAATCAATGAATGAATTTATTAAAATCAATTCAGTTATAAATGAAGCTTTTGGCAACAAGGTTGAATTGTTCCCAAGTGTTAACGAACTGTTTGAATTAGAATTAGCTCATTTAGAGAATAAATGTCTCCCCAAAGACCAATTGCTAGAGAGAACAGCTTATATCAAATCCATTGACAATCAGTTTTCAAATCATTATTTACTTTATTCTAATAAAACAGATGCAATACAATTAAATAGATCAGCTATTACACAAGCCTATTTTGAAGAAAGGCAGTTTTCAACAGGCTATGCTACTCACGGGTTGTTTCCTTATCGTGGGAAATTTTATCCTCAATTAATTAAGGGGTTGATCAATATTATAAATGTCAAAAAGTGTGAAACTATTTTAGACCCAATGGCGGGAAGCGGCACCACCAACATTGAAGCAGCGTTGATGGGAATTAACTCAAAAGCAATAGATGTTAGCCCGTTTTGTCAATTAATGATTAAAACAAAATATGAAGCACTCACGATTGACTTAAATTCATTAATAAAGACTAAAATAAACATTAAAAAATTATTTGATTTTTTTAAACAAGGGAATGTTGCCAGGAGAATAGAAAAAATTGATGATCCGAACAAAATCAAAATTTACAATCTCGCTTTTTTAGCATTTTTAGATGCACTTGGTTATTCAAAACGAGTTGCAAGATCAAATCATGAGCAACTTTTTGAAAAGGTTTTGCCGAGATATATTGAAACAGTTAAAGCATTTCTTTCAAATCAATATTTCGACCAAAAGAAATTGGGGAAATTGGATATTTTATTCAATTCAGATGCGCTAAATATTAATCTTGAGGATAATTCAGTTGATTGTGTAATAACTTCTCCGCCATACTCATTTGCTCTTGACTATATTGAGAACGATAAAGATCAATTAGAATTTTTAGGCTATGATACCTCTGAATTGAAAAACAGGTTAGTCGGTCTTAAAGGGAATACAAAAACTCAAAAATTAGAAAACTATTTTGCTGATATGGATTCTTTCTGTTTGCAGGTTTCTAATGTTTTAAAAAAAGGCAAAATCTTTGTTTTAATAATTGGGTCAAACACTAATCAAACCGGGGGTATTCGATTAGAGGAGACTGTAATTAATTCAGCAAAAAAATATGATATGCCATTAGTTAAAAGTATTCTGAAACCAATCAAAGGAATGAGAAATACGATGAAAGAAGAATATGTATTAATATTTGAAAAGAAATAACATGAAAAAAAGTGTCAATGATAAATTTTTAACGGTAATACAGAAGAACACATTTTATTTCTTCGATTCAAAATTTGAAGAAGGTTATGAGGGATATATAAATTCTCTCAAAGAAACCTTGTTAATTGTAAAAAATAAAGTTGAAACCGAAGGATTAAAAAAAGAAATATTTGAATGGCTGTTAACTGAAAAAGAAAACGGTTTAAGAGCATTATTAGCTTTAACAGGTTTTTCCAACGAGTATTTAAAGAGATTAACAACCATCATTCGTATAGTTGACAATCCAGAATTGAATAAGCTTGTTTTTAAACAAAAGTGGTACAATGAAAATAATCCGGATAATATTCAAGAATGGTCGGATGATAAAATTTCAAATCTCATTCAGAAAAATGAATATTTTCGGAAAGGTATGGTGAATATTTTCTTTGAAGGAGGTTCAATACCATTCTTAGCAAATACAATTCCCCTTTTTGAACTTAAAAAGTTGAGCATATCAAAACTAAAGTTTGAAATACCTGAACTTATTGATACACTTATTCGCTATAAAGAAAAAGGGAGCTATTCAGGGATGAAAGAAAACAATCCGGAAACGCTTGTTGCTGAAATTTTAAGCAGGCAAGACATTACTTATGAGACTGGTGATTTAAAAGAACTTATCGTCAATGCTCCAGCAAATAAAAGAACAATGGATTTTATTATTCCAAACAAAAAAAATCCTTTAATAATTGCAGAAAGTTCTTTTCTTGCGACAACATCTTCAGGGCAAGGAGATAAATCTAAAACTGAAATTTCAATTGACACTCTTCTCAAAGCACACTATCCGAAAGCAAAATTTATCGGCTTTATTGATGGTATTGGTTGGTATGTTCGTAAAGGTGATTTAAAAAGAATGGTTACGGGATACGAAGATGTATTTACTTTTCACTCTGACGAGTTGAAACGATTTGAACAATTATTAATTGAAACTTTCAGAAAATGATAGACAAATTTATAAATAAAATTCTTCAAGGTGATTGTTTAGAATTATTCAAAAACATACCGGATAATTCTGTTGACATGACATTTGCCGACCCTCCTTTTAATTTAAAGAAAAACTACACGAGTTATACTGACAGTCTTGAATTTCACGAGTACTTGAACTGGTGCGAAAAATGGATTTCCGAAATGGTTAGAGTAACTAAACCAACCGGCGCTATTTTCGTGCATAATATCCCTAAGTGGTTGACTTATTACGCGACTTATCTAAACAGATTTGCGAATTTTAAACATTGGATTTCATGGGATGCACCAACCGCTCCAATGGGAAAATCATTGCAACCAGCTCATTATGGCATTTTATTTTACACCAAAGAACCAAAAGGTGCAAAGATTTATGAATTAAGGCATCCACATAAGCGAGATAGAAAACAAGGTTATTTATGGAAAGATTATGGCGGAAAGAAAGATTTATTACACCCTTTTGGACCTTTAGTTTCAGACGTTTGGGCAGACATTCATCGAATTAAACATAATACAAAACGAGATCCACATCCATGTCAATTACCCATTCATTTAATGGATAGATTAATATTGTTAACAACAGATGATAACGACCTTGTTCTTGATCCATTCTCCGGCACCGGTACAACGGCAATTTCTGCAAAACGATTGGGTAGGAAATATATTGGATTTGAGTTAGATAAAAATTACATTGAAATATCTCAACAGAAATTGGCCAAAACAATGCCTAATTATAAAATAGGTGAAAGTTGGGTAAGTTTTTATCTTAATGATATAATTACTATCAGAAATAATGATTGGAATAGGCTTAGAGATTATTTTATTATGCCAGAACCAATACGAGCTATTGATTATAAACGAATAAAAATAAAAGACAAGAAATTAATCCCTTCTGAAAAAGAACTCCCATTAATCAAAGAAAACACAACAGTTGAAAAACTCGAAAATAAAAACGGAAAGAAAGTTAAACGGCAAGAAAATACATTATTTGTAAAATTCGGATAATTTCTTAGCTGCTAAGAAATTTGAATTTCGAAGAACAGGGTTAGATGTTTTTTGCATCGCAACCATTCTCAAGGCAATCAATAAATTTCAGTCTCATTATTTAATCTCTTGAATTGACTTAGCTCTTTTCTACAAATATACCTATTTTTTTACTTTTCGCTTTTGGTCAGTTTAAAGTGAGACTGTCATGATTTAATCAGTGGTTGACGTTAGCCTAAAAATTACTGTAAATCTCTATAGGTCGGTTATTCATTTTTTAAGTTTGAGAAATTTTCAAATTGCCTCTCATAATTTACCCCTTCAAATTAATTACAGAAATGTATATTGCATTAAAAATTTAATTCTTTAAGAACAACACGAGCAGGATTCATAGCCAATGAAGAAAAACGTCCTTTTATTTTTATTTGTATTGCTATTACAAGGTTATTTTTGCCAGGCGCAAAAAAAAGATGAACCGGTTGCAAAAATCGGGAATGCTGTTATCACCGCAGATGAGTTTAAAACCCGTTACGAATTTTTGCCCCATCCGAGTATGACGCATAAAAATGCCGACTCTCTTAAAAAAGAATTTCTCGCTTCACTTGTCGCAGAAAAATTGTGGGCTTTGGAAGCAAGAGAAAAACATTTTGATACTTTAAAGCTGTACCGAAATATGCTTAAACCGCTGGAGAAGATGTTTCTGCGCGATGCATTATTCAAACAGGAAGTTGAAAGTAGAATTAAAATTACCGATTTAGATTTGATCCGCGGCAAAGTTAGAGCCCAAACAACTTTAAAAGTCTTGATCATCAGTTCAGTGGATTCTTCCGAGAGTTACACGATTTATAAACAGCTTAAAAAGGGAGCTTCGTTCGATTCACTTTTAAAAATGCGTCCCGATTATGCAATTCAGAATGAGCCCGTCCCTATCACCTTCGGCAAAATGGAAGACGAATGGATGGAAGATTCCTTGTATAAAATGAAACCACTCACTTTTTCCAAACCGATGAAAAATAAAAACGGCTGGTTTATTTTTAAACTCGTTGATAAAATTAACCTTGTACCGGGTGAATCTTCTTCAGCTCCCGGTAACGTTAAAAACATTATCAAAACAAGAAGAAGCAAACAGTATGGTGTGGAATTTTTAACCAGGCTTCTTACCGGCGTTCAACTTCAGTTTAATGAACGAATTGTGACCGATCTTCCCGATAGATTATTGCAGTCATTTAAAAAAAGACAAGAAATTAATCCGGCTGATTCCGCAAATCTCCATTTTACGGAATTTGATTTGGGGTACTTGTCCTCTCTTTATGGCGAGGATTTACTTGCCGCTCCGATTGCAATGTTTGAGCATGATGCTCCGACGTTAAATGATTTTTTCTACTATTTGCTTGTTGAAGATTTCAATGCTAAGCGCGCATCCAAACAAATAATTGTAGGTTTATTGCAAAAAAAACTGAATGATTTTGTTCAGCATGAATTAATTGCCCGCGAAGCTCTGAGAAGAGGATTACAAAACCTTCCCGAAGTAAAAAAAGATATGCAGATGTGGAGCGATAATTATTTGTCGCAGTTCATGAAAAGAGTTTTTGTTGATTCTTCCCGCGTGAGTGACGAAGATACTTATCAATACTCCCTGCAAAAAACCGGGAACCAACTTACCGGGCTTAAGGTAAATCTGGTTGAAATATTTTCTGATAATTTGGATTCTGTTCAAATGATATTAAAAAAAATAAGTGAAGGAAATGATTTTAAATATTTAGCGGAAAGATATAACCAACGGAAATCAACGCTAACGCAAAAAGGAGAATTTGGATGGCAATATACTTTTCAACTCGGCGAGATCGGTAAAATTGCCGAAGCGATGAAGGAAGGGGAAGTTTACGGTCCATTAAAAGTTGAGGGGGGGTATTCAATCTTTAAATTGTTAGGAAGAAGAGAAGCGCAAGATTCATTGAAGGAAAGTTTTCAGGCGAGCCAAGGTCAAGTGAAAGAAGAACTTTTTGTCAAGCGTCTCTATGAAAATGTGAATGAAGGAACCGCCGGGTTTGCCCGAAAATATGGTGTTTCGTTTTATGATCAAACCTTGAAAAAGCTTTCCGTTACAGAGGTAAATATGTTCGTTTACCGTTTCATCGGCTTTGGGGGAAGGATTACCGGGGTCCCAACTGTAACACCGAATTATGAATGGATGAAGAATTGGCAGAATCAGAAAAAAGTACTACCGTAGTTTTGATGGTAAGAATAAATAGCATTAATAATTTTCATGCGATCATTCAACCATGCAATCCTGTTAAGAAGTTCTTCGCTATCATGTTAATCTTTATCAATTTGAAACCAGTAAACGCTTTTATGAAATGAAATTTGAAAAAACTTTTTATGTAATTCTTAGCGGAATTTTGATAACCGCTTTTCTCTTGATAACGTATGTCTTTCCTACTGGCGCGAGTTTGGGAGCTAAGACTTCAAGCGTAAAAAAGATTTATTATGTAGATAACATTTCTAACGCGCATCAAAAAGTGATTGACGCTTTTAATAAAAAGTACGAAGGACAAATTGAAGTGGAAGCGATCAACCTTTCGTTTGATAAGTTCAGTACAAACGAAAGGAAGGAATTGCTTGCCCGGTATCTGCGCAACAAAAGTGACCGCATTGATGTTTTTGCAGTTGACCAAATTTGGGTGCCCCGTTTCGCCAAGTGGGCAGTTCCTCTTTCACCTTATTATGGATTAAAAGAAAGAGAAAAGCTTCTTCCGTGCGTGCTTAAAACGTGCATGTGCAGCGACTCACTTATGGCTTATCCACTCTACCTTGATATCACCCACTTATATTATCGAGACGATATTTTGAAGAAATTTCCGAATTATTCCGAACTAAGAAAGAAACTCGATTCTTCTATTACATGGGAGGAGTTATCTGCATTAGCAAAGAAATATCCTTCTAAGAAAAATCTTCTTTATATTTTTCAAGCGGACAATTATGAAGGACTCATTTGCAGTTTCTTTGAAATGATGGCAAACAGCAATCGTTCGTTTTATAAAAATGACACCCTGTATCTAAGCGAGTCGGCATTTAAGAAAGTACTTGAACAGCTTAAACAAATTATTTATTCAGATAAAATCTCCCCGGAAAAAGTTTTAGGTCTTAAAGAAAATGAGAGTATAGACTTCTTTCTTCAAAATGAGGGTCTCTCAGTTCGAGGCTGGACGAGCTCCAAAGGGAGAGCAACGACTTCTGAATATGAAGAAATTATGAAAAACTTACGGAGAGCGCCAACCCCTCATTTCGCCGGCGGGAAACCTGCCTCTGCGTTCGGCGGTTGGAATTTAATGGTCTCAAAATTTTCGACTAATGTAAGTGAAGCGGTGAAGTTCATTAATTTTTTTGCCGGCGAAGAATCGCAAAAAATAATGTACAAAGAAGGAGGTTATTTACCCGTGCTTAACATATTCTTCGACGAGAAAAAAGAGCATGCTTCCGAAAATATTTTTGCAAACAATTCCGAACTAAATTTCTATAAAAGCTTAATGCAGCAGGGGGTTCACCGTCCTTTCTTTAAGCAGTACACCGTGGTTTCGGATATTCTTGCAGATGCAATTCATGCAGCCTTGGAACAAGAAGTAAGCGTAGATGCGGCAATCAAAACCGCTTTTGAAAAAATTAGGAAGGCGGGAATTATCGTCAGGAAGTCAGACTGAGAAAACTATGGCGCAGAAAAAAATAGTTGACAAATTCCGTGAATACCATTTTGAGTTTAAACATCTCACGGTTCTTTTTATTGTCATCTTTGCGTTTCAACTCATTATCTCTATCATCAACAAGGTTTCGATCACCAATTTTTTAAGTTCAACGCAGGAGTGGTATCAAAAAGATTCCGCCGAGCGGCTGGCAAATTTAACCACCACCTCAATTGAACTCCTGCTGGAAACGATAAATCCGAAAAAAGTATTAAGCGAAGAAGAATCGAGAAGGATAACACAGTCATTCGATATCATCTTCAGCCAGCAGCTATTGCAGCATAACATAGAAGAACTTTGCATCCTTGTAAATAAAGGTGATAGCGTTGTTGCTATTGACGAAGGGAAAGTCCTCTTCTCCTATTTGGTGAATGAAAATTTATCGGTTCATGAAATCAAAAATAATTACAGAAAAGCGATTATGCTCTACATGCCAATTAAGGATGAGGTGGAATCACAGGAGCAGATACAAACTATTTTAACGGATAAAAAGTCATACAATATTTTTGTACCGTTTGTCTTGCGCGGTGAAGTGATCGGGGCGCTCTATATGAAAAATTCTCCCGACTTTTCTTTCATCACAAATCAAATTATTTCCGGATATGATGAGACCTCAGTTATTTATTTATCACTTATTTTGCTCGGGTTGCTGGCGATGTACTTTATTTCTTCTTATACGGTTAAAGAAAGAGATGAAGCTCAGAAATTACTCTTTGTTGAGCACGAAGAGAATTTGAAGAAGCAGATTAATTATCAAAAAGAGCTTGTCTTTACAAAGAGAATTTATCATACGCACCACAAAGCGGAAAAAATTATGGGTTTTATCAAAGAAGATTTGCGCCAACTTACTACCGGAAATATTGACGAAATAAAATATCGTGTGGCGAAATATTCAAATTTTATTTCACGAGTTATTTATGATATGAAGTGGTATGATCCGCCGATTCAAACGATCCGGAACCAGTTGTTTCATACGAATCTTAATGAAGTAATAGATTTTCTTGTTCAGCACATCTTTTTGAGAGTCGCCAAAAAGACAAATGCGTTTACTATTCATCTATCGCTTGATGAGAAACTTCCTAATGTTCCGGTAAACGAATTTGTGGTGTGGGAAATAATTGAGCCGCTTATTCAAAACAGCATTGATCATGGCGGAGAACAGAATTTGCAAATCACGGTTTCATCGAATTACGATGAAGGTAACAAAACGTCGCTCATTACTATCTCCGATAACGGAAAGGGAATTTCCCCCGATCTTTTAAAAGTTGAGGAAGATGGAAGAAAACATCTTTTTCACGAAAACATCTCAACAAAAAATTCCGATTTACCAACTATTGGATATGGGTGTTATATTGCTTATGAAATTTCTAAGCGATGCGGCTGGGGTCTTGAAGTGGAAAATCTTCCGG
The DNA here is from genome assembly GCA_001871325.1 of Ignavibacteria bacterium CG1_02_37_35. Lineage (GTDB taxonomy): Bacteria > Bacteroidota > Ignavibacteria > Ignavibacteriales > Ignavibacteriaceae > UBA1563. The sequence continues at coordinate 3,634 of MNVA01000112.1, read as the reverse complement.
ATGCCGGATGCAAATTTGTTATATTAATTAGAAATTAGGAAGTAGATAGTGAGCAAAAATATTCTGCGCAGAATGGCAAGAATATTTGCAGAGTAGAAAATAGTTAAGTGGCTGGATGAATGAAAATGAATGGATGAATGTTTTTCATTCAGTCATGCAACCATTCATTCATTCGATGATTACAAATTATTTGGTTCTGGCTCAGCCAGATTATGAATTAGGAATTAGGATTTTTTTTAACGGCTAATTATAGTATTTAGAATAAGGTTTATGTTTTTAACTTCATACTTTTTACTTTCTACTTTCTACTTGCTACTTGCTGTGCTAAAGACAAATTAACTTAAGGAGCTTTCATGTTTTCAGATGGAATAATAAATGTCCTCTTAATCGAAGATGAAGAATTTGATGTAAGGCGTGTACAAAATACGATCAAACCTTTTTCTGATCAGATTAAGATCGGAAAGATCGTCTCTGACGGTAAAGGAGCAATCGAATTGCTTAAAGAGAAAAGCGAGCGCTTTGATCTGGTGATCATGGATTTTCAAATCGCCGGCGGTCTGATGGGAGAAGAATTGATCCACAAAATAAAAGAGATTGATGCTGCACTTCAAATAATTGTAGTAACGAAAATGACTATCAATATTTCAGACTATGCATTTGCAAATAAATTGATGAAAGCCGGTGCTTTTTGGTACTGTACTAAATATCCCGGTGACATCGAAGAATTTATTTATCAGCCGACAGATTTTATCATCAGCATTTTCAACGCTTTTGAAAAAAGAAAATTGGAACTTGAACGGCTCCGTGTCAATCAAAAGTTAGTGCGTAATGCAGAAGAAACTTTAGAGCAAAAACGAATGGTTGGGGAATCTCCCGAAATACTTAAACTGAAAGAACAGATTGCTAAATGTTCGCAAAGTACTATTAACGTTCTTATCCGCGGCGCTTCCGGTACGGGAAAAGAGCTTGTCGCTTACAACATCCATTATACTAGCGCGCGCAAACTTGAAAATTTTGTTATAATCAATTGCGGAAGTCTGCCGCATGATTTAGTTGAAAGTGAATTATTCGGCTATGAAAAGGGAGCTTTTACCGGCGCCGATAAAAAGAAACTTGGACTTTTTGAAGTCGCCCATAACGGAACAATATTTCTTGATGAAGTAACTGAACTCCCCCTTGCGGCACAAGTAAAACTGCTTCGCGTTATTCAAGACGGCGAGATCGAAAAAATCGGGAGAACTGAAAAAATTAAAGTTGATGTCCGCATCCTTGCCGCAACTAACAGAAACATTGAAGAAGAAGTTAAAGCGAGAAGATTTAGAGAAGATTTATACTACCGCCTCAACGTTTTGCCAATCCATGTTCCCGATCTGAAATACAGAAAAACAGACATCCCTATTTTGCTTGATCATTTTATGATGATAATGAGTATTGATATGATTCGCGAAAAGCCAAAGTTTGAAGAAGATGCGATGAAATTATTCATTGATTATGATTGGCCCGGCAACGTGCGCGAGTTGAAGAATGTCGTCCAGCGGCTTTTGTTTAATGATGAAAAGATCATCAACTTAAAAGAGGCAAAACTTGCAATAGGGAAATATGGTCTAAATGAAGAAAGTTCTGATCGAAACGGCATTAATTTCGATAAAGAAAACATTCTTCCTCTCCGTGATTTGGAAGTGATGGTCCGTGAAAAATATTTTTCGTTTGTAAGAGAGAATTCCTCTTCTGACACGGATGCCGCAAAAAAATTAGGACTCGCCCCGCCGAACTATTTCCGTATGGCGAAAGAATTGGGAATGAAGTAAAACACAAAAATGAATAAATCTGTAAAGAAAAATATTTTCCTTTCCTTTGTCGGTTTTAACGATGCAGGAAAGCTTTCCGGTGAAAATGACGGAGCAATTCTTACAGCTCTTTCAACAAAAATATTTTCTGAAGTTGTTTTACTTTGGAACGATAATAAGGGGAGGCAAGTATCTTTCAAACAAATTGCGGAATATCTTCAGCACGAAATACTAAAAAGAAATTTTACAGGAACGGTTACGCTTGAACAACTTAATATTCCCGATGTTGCTGACCATAATATAATTTATCCTTTATTGAAAAACTTTTGCGATACGCTGAACAAAGAAAAAAACTTTTGCTACACAGCGGGGATTTCTTCCGGTACTCCGGCGATGCAAGTCTGCTGGATATTATTAGCTGAATCAGGTGATTTTTCTTCAGCAAATCCTCTTAAACTTGTTCGCAGTATTGAACCGAAATTCAGCAAAAAGAAAATTGCGAAAGTAAAATTAGGAACTGCGTTACCAAGAATTATCGGTCTGCAAAATCAACTTGAAGAACTGCAAACAGAAAAAGAAAAACTGACTAAAGAGAAGTTTGATTTATTCCCCTTGCTAAAATTGACTATTAAAAAAGGTGAAGTTTTTATTGGAGAAAAAGAAGTGAATCTTTCTCCTATTCTTTTTTGTTATTACCGTTACTTTTTAGAGAAGGCAAAAGAAGAAAAAGAATTTGAACGTTTTTCCATTTACGGAACATTAGTTGACTTTGTTAAAGCGATTGCAGCTTTTCACGAAGAAACATTTCCCGATTCCGATGTTACCCGCGAAGAAATGAGAAAACTTATAAAGGCGAACCAAGGAATTAACAAAGAAACTTTACTCAGCAATATTTCAAAAATAAAAGCGGCAATTAAAAAAGTTATTACCGTTCCTTCGATGATTGATTATTATATTGTTAGTCCCCACGGCAAACGCCACGCAACAACGTATGGCATAAAACTCCCAAAAGAAAAGATTGAAATTATTCCTTCCGGATCAATAACTCATTCCCTTTTTGAAAGGGATTCACACGCATCAAACATTCCCTCCCTTTTTGAAAGGGATTCACACGCATCAAACATTCCCTCCCTTTTTGAAAGGGAGGGCAAGGGTGGGTTAGTATGACTCAACTCTTTAACAAGAAATCCGAAGAAGCCAAACGCCGTCTACTGCGCAATAATGCAACCTTAGCCGAGCAAAATCTCTGGCAAGTGTTACGTAAAAGACAAATACACGGTGTTCGCTTTCTCCGGCAGTTTAGCGTCAACTACTATGTCTTAGATTTTTATGCTCCCAAATTATTACTTGCTATAGAGGTTGATGGACCAACTCACGAAAGTAATGAAGCAAAAGAATATGATCAAAAAAGAACAAATTATCTTGCATCCCTTAGAATAAAAGTTATTCGCTTTACTAACGAACAAGTACTTGGAAATATTAATAAGGTTGAAAAAGAAATATTAGAAATTGTAGCTGCCGAATTACACAAAAGCGAACCCACCTAAATCCTCCCTTTCGTAAAGGGAGGACTTTTAAATTCCTTCCCTTTTGAAAAGGGAAGACTTTCTGCTCCTTCCCTTTTGAAAAGGGAAGGTTAGGATGGGTTAGGCACTTAGAGAATCGCTATCGCTAACATGTTAACGATAATTAAATATCGAATATTGAACAAGGAATAATGAATTTCGAAGTGAATGCAATCCGTATTTTAACTTCATCATTCGAAATTCCTTGTTCGATATTCATTATTTGTTTTTTCCTTTAGCTTTTTTCCCAAGCAGCGTCTTGGGAAAAACGTAGTACCTTAT
>MNVA01000146.1 GCA_001871325.1 Ignavibacteria bacterium CG1_02_37_35 | reverse complement strand
TTCGGGATTGAGAAAAATAAATCCCGAAGGGATAACATAATTATAGAGAAACGAATAAAAGAGCAAAGAAAATCCCTTTAGGGATGACATATAAAACCTTCATTTTTTTCAAATAACAAATCAATTGTACCAATTATGATTGAAGAACGTAGTCGTTAAGTTGACGCCTATGTGATAAATCTGGATGGTTTTATTTGGCATTTCGCTTTAGCGGTATTTGTTCGTGCAGCTCAATCCATAAATGGTTGTGAGGAATTAGAATTACGTTATCCCCTATTCAATTATCGTTAACATGTTCGTAATAACAGATTTCTAAGCGTCCAATCATTTCTTCAACTCTCTCACTTCCTTAAAAAAGTTCTGCAGCAGCTTTTGAGATTCTTTTTCCATAATACCGGAATAAACTTTTATCGAGTGATTGTACTTCCCTTCGGCAGGTAAGTTATAAAGCGATCCGCAAGCGCCGAATTTTATATCGAAGGCTGCAAAGTAAATATTAGATATTCGTGCGAGCAGAGCAGCGCCGGCACACATAAGGCAAGGCTCTAAAGTAACATAAAGATCACAGCCGGTTAGTCTCTCTTCGTGCAACGTATTCGCAGCGGCTGTAACAGCGATCATTTCCGCGTGAGCTGTCGGGTCTTTTAATCGTTCTGTTTGATTATGCCCTTTCCCAAGAATTCTTCCATCTTTCACAATAACAGCGCCAACGGGAATTTCTTTTTCATCAAAAGCTATTTCAGCTTCTTGAAATGCGGCATACATAAAACGGTAATTTTCTTCACTAAAAGGCATTGTGTTAAATAATTAGATTGTTACTAAAAATATTCTGCGCAAAATGCTAAGAACATTAACTGGTATCTCACGTTACGCAAAAGTGAGAAATTATATTGTTAATCGAAGCGAAGCTTCGATAAAATGCTTGTTTTTTACGAAGCTACCGCTTCGTATTACAAATTCTGCGTAAGGTGCCCTGGTATAAAATAAGAGCATGGATGAATGAAAGTGAATGGTTGAATGTTTTCCATCTCGTCATCCAATCTCACATCCATTCGTTCAATTTGGTTCCGGTTGTGCCTGATTACAAAAAAGGAATTATTAGAAACATTTCAAGTTGCAGACTTAACTTTTATGTGTTTCGTTTTCAATCTAAGAAATCTTGCTACTATTTAAATAAAAATTCGACTTATAAAACCATTGGACAAAAAAAAAGGTTGCACAAAAGGCAACCTTTTTTTATTGAAAGAACTATTTTATTTCATTAAGATCAACTTCATCGCTTTAACAAAGTTCCCTGCAGTAATCTTATAAATGTAAGCTCCGCTGGAAACTTTCTGACCGAATTCATTGTCTCCATTCCATTGAACCGAATACGTACCGGCATTCTTCTGCTCACTGACAAGAGTTTTAATCTTTTGTCCGAGCATATTGTAAACCGATAAAGTAACTACGGCATTCTGAGGAATGGCATACTTAATTATCGTCGTTGGGTTAAACGGATTTGGATAATTCTGTGATAAATCAAAGGCTTGAGGTACTACGTTTTCAGGTGTCACATCGGTAGCCTGGTTTGGGACAAAACTTTCCGGTTGTGAGTATCCTGATACACTTCCGTCTTTTCCGGTTGCCCTTACTCTCCAGTAATATTTTGTTCCATTCGTTAAATTATTAACTGCATAAGTTCTCGATGTTATATTGCTGACTGTTGTGGCAGCGCTAAAGTCAGAGCTTGTTGCATATTGTAGATCATACTTCTCTTGATTTTGAGTTCTGATCGGGTCAAACCAATTGAGATTTATATCAGAAGCATAGACATTTACGCCGTTGGATGGTCCGCCGATTCTTGGCTGGATTGCACTGAAGCCAGGATCGGTAATAAAGTAGGTAGATACCCATGAACCCCAATCTTCATGACCAACTCCAATCCTGGATCTTACTCTCCAGTAATAAGTATAACCTGATTCTAATGAAACCGGGATAGCAAAGGAAGTTGCATAGACACCTGCAGCAGTATCTGCAGCATTTGAAGCTGTCAAAACTGAGAAGTTTCCATAAATACTTACTTGAACTTGGAAATTAGTTCCCGCCGGATTATCATTTGTGTACCAGAACAATGATTGCGTATTTGTCCAGACTATTGTTCCGTTTATTGGATAGTCTAGAATTGGTGTTGGAGCAACAGTACCAATTGGATTAACCGTAAATGCTGTCGCAGTAGTTGCATAAGCCGATTGTTCTGTAGTAACAGGGTTTCTGCTTCTTACTCTCCATAAATAACTTGCAAGAGAATTAGGCAATACCGCGCTATAATATAATGTTGATAAACCGGTCCATGAAAGCACAGGAGCTGCGAATCCCGGGTCGGTATCTGTGGTAATATCTCCGTCAAAAACCAACCCATCGGTTGGACCATTTAAGTACCAGTTCATATCATGGTTAAATGTAAAAATTGTACTTCCGGCTGTTGGCCAGGAAATTATAGGAACGGTGGGATAGCCGCTTGCTGCAGGATCAACAGTAAAGCTTTCAGGAGTTGTCCATGCACCAGGTCCGGTAAGCGGGCTGGTTGCTTGTACACGCCAATAATAAGTAGTTCCAGGAACAACATAGATCGGGAAAGTCATATACTGATTAGCTGTACTGCCGGCACTTATTCCCGGGAATGTATTCGAGGTATTATATTCAACATTGAAGGTTACACCGGTATAAGCAGAATCTAAGTACCAATTTAATACCGGCTGAACAGTGTAAACTTTTTCTCCACTGATAGGCCAGGACAACTTAACATCCGGCGTAGTAATAAAGTAAACTAAAAATGAACCGCTTGACCAACCAGAGATCGTTTCCGTAATGGTTGAGGTTGCATGAACTCTCCAATAATAATATGCGGGAAGCAATGCAGTAGTTGTTATATTCTGATTACCCGTTGAATCTTTGAAAACGGGAGACCCTGTCCAGGTTGGGTTATCGTAAACCTCTACCAAATATCTATTCGTTAATTGTGGTTCATTGTGATACCAATATAACGTTGGTGTAGTTGTATAAACTGTTTGGGCGCCTAAGGGCCAAGAAGCAACAGGGTCACCACCAAAAGCAGTCTTAAATGTTGCACTTGCTGAATAAGAAGCTACCCTGCCGTCTGAACGTTTTGCAATAACTCTCCAAACGTAGGTAGTGTTCGGGTCTAATGTTGGGAGTATCACCGTCTGTACAGCAATATTGCTTGCAATTTGGATAAAATTTACGTCTGTACTTCTACGATATTGCACATCATAGATAATATTTGCAATAGGTTGATTTAAGTGCCAGTACAAGGTAGGTGTCTGAGTAAAAACGGTTGCGTTGCCAATCGGGCTGTTGGGCTGCGGCATTGCAGCGGGTAATGTCATGAAACTTGAAATCGAAGAATAGGGAGTATTATCTGCCTTAACTCTCCAATAATAATTTGTGACGTTAGTTAATATTTCTGTGCTATCCAACGTATAGGAATTAGTTACAAGTCCCACTTTACTAAGCAATGTAGTAGCAAAGTTATCAAGTGAGATATCTAAATCATAGGTTACGGCTCCAGGAACTGTCGTCCATCCAAATGCGGTTTGAATGGAAACTCCTGAAATTGTATTTGCAGGCGACGTTAATGTTGGGGGTCCTAAAGTCGTAAAAGTACTAGTAGCAGAATTTGAACCTGTCCCTAAAAAATTGGTACCGCGAACTCTCCAGTAATAAACAGTCGAAACAGATAAACCTGCAACTGAAGCAGTAGGACTAACTAATCCCGACTGTGTATTAATGATGGAAGAAAATCCGGCATCAGTAGCTAATTCAAAAGTATAGGAATCTGTTTGGGATGTAGCGCCCCAAGTAAATGTAAGTGAAAGCGCTTGTCCCGTTGCTCCATCGACTGGTGTGCCAAGTGTTGGTGCAACCGGCGTTGCCGAAGGGAGTGTCCTAAAGGTAAATGTAGATGAATAGGCTCCTGTTGTCGGCGCTGATTGTCTCACATGCCAATAATAAAGAGTATAATTAGCTAAACTCAAAGGGACTAAATGTGATGTTCCAATTACACCATCATTGGTATATGATAACGATGTAAATCCTGCATCGGTTGCAACTTCAACTCGATATGTTGTTGAACCAATATCAGTCCAAGAAAGTGTAGGGGATAAAGCGACATTCGTTGCTCCATCTGTGGGAGTTAGCAATGTTGGCTGCGCTAAAGCACTTGGCAGCACAAACAATAATGCTATAAAAGCAAATTTAAACTGTTGAATTATTCTCATTTTATTTTCCTCTTAGTTAATTGAAACTTTGTATTTACTTCTCTTTTATCTGAACTAAAAAAATAATTATTTTTTATTTTTCTCATGCTTCCCTTTTATTTTTTATTAACAATAATTTATTCTACTAAGTTCCCTCTTTATACTAATCAAATATTTAGTAAAACCATAGGGGAAAAATAACGCGCAGATTGAATAATAACAAGCAAAATATTTACCTGTTTCCTATCCATCTATGGCTTTGAGGGTCGTTAAATTGTTCTGAAATTAAGATGAGACTTTTTTATGTGGTGAATTTAGGTATTCTTTCTCTATTTGTCAAGAGAAATCTTTATAAATTTAATTTTAAAATAAGGTACAAGATAGAGATCACACCAACTAATCTTTCCGGAAATGCCCCATTTTAAAATTGAGAATTTACCAACATCAACTTACCAATGACCTTTGACCAATAAAGCGTTGTTAATTAACTATTCCTGCCTTTTCGCACAAAATATTTTTGCTAATTATTTAATGCACCGGACACTGAAACCGTAAACCTTATCGAAATCGTAAAAGAAGAGAAAACTTCCATTACTGTAGAAATAAATGCTGCTTGCAAAAGGAGTTTGTCCTTCGCTGGAACTCCAGAAATAAGTATCGTAACCTAAATAGTAGAAGTATCCATAATAACCCCGGTAGCCGCCCAACAAAGCTGAGAAACCGGTTGTGTTCGTTCCCGCTCCGAGCCCGCTTCCCTCTCCGACTGCTTTAAGTTTAGTAGAACTATCGTTCACTGCGGTCTGCAGCTCAAGGAACTCACTTCGCGCTGGGATACGCCAACCCTCCGGCGCTAATCCCCTTGGATCATTTACGGCATACCAATTATAAAGTTTACCGTATTTTTCGCCGTTCTTCGGATCGTTTTTATAGTAGCACCAGGCGCCCGTTTTAAGATTCCTCCATTCATACTGTGCTTTCACTTCGGGAATGGTGTCGCCATTGCGATAACGGGAAACATTAAGATTTTCCGACATCCATTCTTGCGCACCAATTTTTACAGACTTCATTTCTTGCCCCTGGCTAAAATTAAAAGGCAAGAGAAGAACTACATTCAGTGTTAACAAGAGCAAGAACTTATTTAATATGATCATCTTGATCACCCTAAAATAATAGAATAGGAGAAAATATTTTATAGATACTCGTTAAAACTGATCCTTAAAAAGACCAGCTTCTTTAAATCGTCGTCTGTAACTTAGAGAATCCCGATTAAGTTTACAACAGATAAAAAAAATCCCTCAGTACTGAGGGATTTAATTCCTAATTCCTAATTCCTAACCTGGACGAGCCAGAACCAATTTATCACATTAGAATGATTGAATGGCTGTATGGTTGAATGAAAAACATCCATCCATTCATTCTTTCGCTTTATTTATCATGGGCATCTCTAAAAACCTTCAAGGTTTATCTTTACCATATTTTGTTATGTTAAAATTTTATCGAACTTAGCTAAAATAAAAACCTTGAAGGTTTCTTAGCAAGATTTTAGAGGTGCCCTCATGTTAATATTCTGCCCAATATTACGCGAACTTTACTGATAAGGTACTACGTTTTTCCCAAGACCCTGCTTGTG
>MNVA01000216.1 GCA_001871325.1 Ignavibacteria bacterium CG1_02_37_35 | reverse complement strand
AGTTTCCAACTTTCATTTAAAAATTTATTCCGGATTATCTCTAATCCGGAATGAATTTGTCGAGCTTCTTCTTTAGTGAGAATTCCAATTTCTGCAAGCATTGCCGAGTGAGCAACACTTACTTCAATGTCTTCTTCAATCAACGTAACATCAAATGAAAGCGATGAAGAAAACTCCAGCGCTTTTTGGTTAAGCGACTTTGAAAATCTTCCGCCCCAGAGCATTAGTGCGCAACCTCGTGCGCTTTCGTTTCGCTTGGAGTGTTTGCAGCTTTTACAAGACTCAATGTTTTATACGGCAATCCGTATAACGCCAAAAATCCTTCTGCTGCTTTGTGATCAAATTTATCTTCAATGGTGTAAGTGGCTAAATCTTTATTGTAAAGACTGAAGAGCGAGCTTCTTGAAAGCACGGTAATATTCCCTTTATAAAATTCTAAAGTAACCGATCCCGAAATATTTTCTTGAGTTGAATCAACAAAAGCCATTAATGAATCGAACAGCGGGGAGAACCACAAGCCGTCGTAAATAAGATTTGCAACTTTGTCAGAAACTCCTTGTTTGAAACGGAAGGTTTCTTTATCGAGAATAAGTTTTTCCAATTCTTTGTGAGCGGTATGAAGAATAACCGCTGCCGGAGCTTCGTAAACTTCTCTTGATTTAATTCCCACAACTCTATTTTCGATCAAGTCCATTCTACCGATGCCGTGTTTACCGCCGATGACATTTAATTCTTTCACAAGATCAACGGCTGGCAAAGGTTTCCGGTTTAACGAAACAGGAATTCCTTTTACAAATTCAATTGAAATTGATTCTGCTTTGTCGGGAGCGTCTTTTGGCGAAGAAGTAATTTGATAAGCATCAGCTGGAGGCTGAACTGTTGGGTCTTCCAGCACGCCGCACTCAACTGCAATTCCCCAAAGGTTTTCGTCTATTGAATAAGGCGAAGCTTTTTTTATTTTGATCGGGATTTTATGCTCGAGTGCGTAATCAATTTCTTCTTCCCTGCTTTTAAATTCCCATATTCTTAAAGGCGCTAAAATTTTCAAATGAGGCGCTAATGTTTGAATACCAACTTCAAAACGAACCTGATCATTTCCTTTTCCCGTGCAGCCGTGCGCTATGGTATCAGCGCCTTCAGCGAGAGCAATATCAACCATCAGCTTAACAAGCAAAGGTCTACCAATAGCGGTTGCCATCGGGTATTGTCCTTCGTACAAAGCACCGGCTTTTAATGCTTTCCAGACATATTCGGTAATAAATTCTTTTTGAAGATCTAAAATATATGATTTTGATGCGCCGGTAAGTTTAGCTTTTTCTTCTAAATTTTCAAGTTCATCTTTTTGACCAAGATTTCCGGTTACCGTAATTAATTCCGCATCGTATTTATTTTTCAGCCAATGAACCATAACGGAAGTATCAAGTCCGCCAGAGTAAGCAACAACAATTTTTTTGTATGACATTCGTTCTCCTATTTTATTCTTTGTGCAGGGTTTTCCGACATTATTCTTTTGATTAGTTCGATAATTTTCGGAATGCTGCTTTGTTTATCTGGAATGATCAGCACGGTATCATCGCCGCCGATGGTGCCGATAATTTCTTCCTTATTCCAGCGGTCTATGTAATGCGCAACGCCTTGCGCTCTTCCGGCAAGCGTTCGCACGATAACAACGGATTCATTATGAAGCACCGTAAGAATTTCAAAACCGACAAGCCTTGCAATTTGTTTGCCGCTTTCTTCAGCATTTAAAATATAGCGGACTCCGTATTCGGTAAAAATTCTAACCACGCCAAGCTCTGCAAAATCTCTGCTCAACGTAGCTTGCGTAATTTCATATCCGTCCCTTTTTAAGTAAACGAGTAAATCTTCTTGATTAGCGATTCGCTTAATCTGAAGGATTTCTTTTATCCGGTTTTGTCTTTTTAATTTTGCTGCCATCGTGTGTTCCTTTTTTCTTTTTTCTAAAATTATTGAACTGCTTGCAGTTGCTTAACTTCGGCTTGGCGAAATTTATCAACAACTTTGCTCAAAGTCAAAAGAAATAGATCAATTTCTTTTTGCGTAATAACAAAAGGAGGAAGCAGGCGAAGCGTATTGTTCCCTGAAGAGCCGGTAACCACGCCGTTTTCAAGAAGCGCTTTCATAAAATCTTTTACGTTGATTGAAGCGTCCAACTCAACGCCGAGCATCAATCCACAGCCACGGACATCTTTTATTTTTTCTGATTGAAGATTTTTTATCCCGGTTAAAAGTGATTCACCTAAATGTTGAATTTTATTTAGCGTCTCTTCCGTAAGCAATTCCGATACCGCCAATGCTGCGGCAAGCGCTACAGGGTTTCCGCCGAACGTTGAACCGTGATCGCCGGGTTGAATTGCCTCTGCAACTTTTTCAGAACATATTACCGCGCCAAGCGGAAGTCCGTTTGCAATTCCTTTTGCAAGCGTAATAATATCAGGTTGAATTTCCGCCCATTGATAAGCGAAATATTTTCCCGTTCTGCCGATCCCGGTTTGCACTTCATCCACAATTAAAAGAAGATTGTTCGCATCGCAAATTGCCCGGAGTTTTTTCAAATAATCTTGCGAAGGAACAATAACCCCGTTCTCCCCTTGAATCGGTTCTATCATTATTGCAACCGTATGTTCGTTGATCGAATCATTGATCGCATCAATATCATTATAAGGCACGTGTGTAAATCCGGGAGTGAGCGGATAAAATCCCTGCCACAATTTATACTGTGCAGAAGCAGAAAGACTTCCCATTGTTCTTCCGTGAAATCCGCCGAGCGCGGTAATAATGGTTGATTTCCCATTGCCGAATTTTCGTGCAAACTTTATCGCGGCTTCATTTGCTTCTGTTCCCGAATTGCAGAAAAAAACTTTCGCGAGCTTTGATTGCCCGGTAAGTTTTTGCGCAACCTTTTCTTGAAGCGATATTTCAAAAAGATTTGACGTGTGCCAAATTTTATCAACTTGATTATGCACTGCTTTTGTAAGGTGCGGATGCGCGTGACCAAAACTTGTAACGGCGATACCGCTGAGAAAATCAAGATATTTTTTCCCTTTCGTATCAAAGAGAAAAGCGCCTACACCTTTTACAAATTCTACGGGAAGGCGGTTGTAATTTTTTAAGAGCGAAGAAGTATTATGCTGTTCCATTGGCTGTAATCCACGTTCCTTTCATTTTTGTATTAAACATTTTTGAATTGAGATTAAGTTCAACATCGTCACCGATCCAAATTTTATTAATTCCTTTTTGCAGCAGTTCGACACAGCTTTGCATTTTGGGAATCATCCCGCCGGTGATTTCTCCTTCAGCAATTCCGAAATCAATTTCTTTTTCATCTAAAGAACTTTTCACTTCACCGTTTAGAAAGACCCCGGCAACATCGGAAATGAAAAGTACCGTATCAGCCTTTATCGAAGCCGCTAAAACTTCACAGAATACATCGGCGTTCACGTTCATCAAGTTTCCTTCGTGATCCCTGCAAACGCTGGAAAAAACCGGGATGACTTTTTCTTTTAAAAGATTTTTCACCCAGGAAATATCTCCGTTTAATTTGGGATAACCAACGAATCCTAATTTCTTATCGAGATAATCGGCAACAAAAAGATTTCTATCAATCCCGGAGAGTCCGATCGCTTCCAATCCTTTTGCGTGCAGGTAACTGATAATTTTTTGATTCAATAATCCCGCTTGCACGGCAGCGACAATGTCCATTATTTCTGCGGTGGTAACCCGCATACCGTTCACAAAGCGAACATCGCAATCCATCTTTTCAGACCAATCGGAAATGGTACTGCCTGCGCCGTGAACAAGAATAATTCCATCGTATTGTTTGTATAATTCCGAAAGGATGCCGCTCCATTTTTCATCTTGAATAAAAGCCGAAAGAGCTTTACCGCTAAGTTTAAGGATGATGGTTTTCATAACTTTTTTAATTCCTAATTCCTAATTCTTAATTCCTAATTCTTTTACGTTCGATAGTTCGCATTAATTTTAATATAATTTTCCGAGAAGTCGCACGTCCACCAGGTTGATTCGGTTTCACCCGCAGCCAGATTGATCGTTACCGTATATTCTTTTTTCATTAGAATTTCCTTCGCGGCTTTTTCATCAAGAACGATTTCGTAATTCGGTTTTAAGATTTCAAGTTCATCAAAACAAATTGAAACCTTTGCCGGGTCAAACTCAACGCCGCTGTTTCCAACCGCAGAAAGAATTCTTCCCCAGTTTGCGTCTTCACCGCAGAATGCAGTTTTAACTAACGGAGAATTAGCAACCGCTTTAGCCGCATCGTTCGCATCTGCTTCGGACTTTGCTCCTTTAATGGCAACGGTAACAAGCTTTGTTGCGCCTTCGCCGTCGGAGACGATTGACTTTGCCATAACAATACAAAACTTAGTCAACGCCGCAAGAAAGATTTTATAATCATCTGATTTTTTTTCAATTGAAATATTCGCAGCTCCGTTTGCAAGCAGAACAACCATATCGTTGGTGCTTGTGTCGCCGTCAACGGTAATTTTGTTAAACGAATTTTTTACCGCTTCGCAAAGAAGTTTTTGCAAAAGACTTTTTTCAATTGCAGCGTCGGTAGCAATAAAAGCCAGCATCGTCGCCATATTCGGCATAATCATTCCGCTGCCTTTGCAAATTCCGCCGATAGTAACTTCCCCGCTTGAAAGTTTAACTGTTTTCGCAAAAGATTTACTTACCAGGTCGGTAGTCATTATTGCTTTAGCGGCGTCATATCCTCCGCTGTGAGAAAGAGCGGGAATAATTTCGTCAATTCCTTTTTTTATTTTTTCAATCGGAAATTTTACACCAATAACTCCGGTTGAACTGATAAGCACTTCATCTTGCTGAAGTTTTAATTTTTTCGCGCAATACTTTTGCATCTCTAATGCGTCGGCAAAACCTTGTTCACCTGTGCAAGCGTTAGCGTTCCCGGAATTAACAAGAATTGCTCGAACGTGCGTCCCGTTTTTTATCGCCTCTTTTGAAACCAACAACGGCGCGGCTTGAACTTTATTCAACGTGAACGTACCGGCGGCGGTTGCAGGAAATTCGGAATAAATAAGCGCTAAATCTTTTCTTTTCTTTTTTATTCCCGCAAAAATTCCGGCGGCATTAATTCCTTTTACCGAAGTAATGGAACCTTCTCTATGAAAATGCTGCATACGTAACCTCCTTCTGTAAAATACCAAGCGATTCATCCCAGCCGTAAAGTTTGTTCATATTTTGAATTGCTTGACCCGCGGCGCCTTTCACGAGGTTATCAATCGCGGTGGTTACGACAACTTTCTTTTCTTTTACCGAAATATTTATATCGCAAAAATTTGAATTGATCACCCACTTCAATTCCGGCGGTGTATTTCTAATCCGAACAAACGGACTTTCTGCATAAGATTGTTTGTAAAGTTTCTGCAACGAAGTTTCATCAACATTATTTTTTAAGTGAATAAAACTTGTTGCATAAATCCCAACTGCAACCGGCAGCAAATGCGTTGTAAATGCGAACGGAGAATGAAAACCATTTTTGTACAATGTTTGTAGAATTTCCGGTTCGTGCCGATGACTGTTGACGCTGTAAGCTTTTACATTCCCTTCCATTTCGGATAAGAGGAATTCTGATTTTGGCGATTTTCCTGCACCGCTTGTTCCCGAATACGCTGAACAGCTAACGCTTAGAATCTCATCTCCGAAACCTTTCACAAGAGGAAGCAGGGAAAGCAAAATTGCTGTAGGATAGCAGCCGGGATTTGCAACCAATTGCACATCGGTGTAGGCTGATTTATCGAAATCCGCCAGCCCATAGACTTTTGATTTCAACAAATATGATGAAGAATGTTCAAGGTGATACCACTGCAAATAAAGTTCTTCAAAATCCAACCGGTAATCTCCGCCGAGATCAATCACTTTTTTCCCTTTGCTGATCAATGCCGGAACATATTTTAACGCTTCGCCGTGCGGCAGCGTAAGAAAGTAAAGGTCGTGGTCAAAAGATATTGCTTTAGCAGATAGGACTTTCTTATCTTCTATCGTTCCTTCGAGATCGGGGAAAAGCGAATACAGATTTTCATCCGCCGTAGTATTTGCATACACTTCGAAATCCTTTACAAAAGGATGAGCGCTGCAAAACTGAATAAGTTTTTTCCCCGCATAACCGGTTCCGCCAAGAATGCCAACTGAAATCATGATAAGTCCTTAAAAAAAATTGTGAAATAGAAAAAATGGAAATGCACGGAGATATGTTATTGCCCCTGGCGGGGACGCGATAAACTGAGCGGAAAAACTTGAATAGAAATATTTTGTTTCATTGTTAAAAACTTTTGTAGAATTTTGATTCAAATGTAATGAAGGATGGAATATTTGTCAAGCGTAAAGAAGCATATAATTACAGAATAATTGCAAATAGTGAAAGTAACCGGCAACAAGGTGTATTAATATCCAGAAAAGGAGCTAATCAAAACAAAGGGGATGTAAGAATTTATTTTAATACGGGAAGAATGTATTTGCGGGAATGGTGTCCTTAAACAAGAATGAATGAATGTTTTTCATGCAACCATGCAGACGATCAATCATTCGTCTAAAATAATTTGTAATTTCCGGTTTACATTGCTTATTTCGGGGCTATCCGGGTGAGGAGGGAGAGAAGATATACTTAAAAATTTTTGAGGCTGGACGTTACTTTTTAGCAAAGAACCGTTCAACCTCAAATAAAAACAATTATGCAGCCGTACTTCCTTTATAGATTAAACCAAGGATCAGACCGGCAACCACAGTTTCAATTACAGTACCAAGAAACCAGGCTAATGCCAACATATAAGGAATCGGCATAACCGCATAAGTGCCGTATCCCATTCCAACCCCTGCACTAATACCAAAAACGAGACTAAACTTCAATGCGTTTGTCATGCTTTTGTCTCTAACAAAGGCATCATATAAATAACAGAAAGTTGCAGATGAAATGATGGTAACAAATGCCATCACCCCCATTTTCATTTCGGCCATTGGACGCCAAAGTGATTCAGTATCCTTATACATTTGAGCTAGCAAAACTGAGTGTATAAGAAAATCAAGAACTTGCCACGTAACAAAAACTGCGAAAGTTGCCATTAAAAACTTTTTCATAAAACGCCTCTATTAATGATAGTTTAATTGACCAGTACATTCTTGGATGCACCGTTGGCGCAAAAGTAAATAATTGTTTAATTGAAAACAACATCACTCAAATATCTCCACGGTTGAGATTAGTACTCAATTTCCTGGGTTCGTTTTGAACGTGGATAACGGCTCTTTAATCCTTCAACAGAAATTCCGCCGGTTCCCAGAATTTTATTTCTAAACTTTACTACGGCTTGTCCATAAAACGAAAAATCTTTTTTAATCGTTCCACCATCGAGATATTTTTTCAGTTGAACATTGCTGTCAAGTTCAATAATGTTTTTGTGGATGTCATTCTGAAGAATTTCAGCCGCTTGTGTGTGTAAAATAATATTGCCGTACTTGTCCAAATTGCCAAACTTGGTTCCGATCCTTTCAAACATCATTAAGTTTTCTTCATTCCAATCTTCGGTAACAAAAAAGATGTCGTTACCTTTTTGTAGGTATTTATATCGATCGAAAACATTTTTCTGAATATCAAAAATGTTGGAAAGTAAATCGAGTCGCTTGTTGATCTTCCTTGCCGGTAAAAAAGTGAATGGGTGTCTTTTCCTCTCGGCGGGATTTTCTACTTCAATTTCATCTTCTTTTAAAATCTTTACTACAAAAAAACCCTCCGAATTTACTTCCCATGGAACAATTCTTTTTGCATTGTAAATTGATTTATCCAAAGTTAGATCATGCAGTTTAGTAAATGCATCGTGTGAATGGACCGGAAGAGTTGTAGGCAGAAGTTTTATCGGAAATTTTTTGAGAAGTTTATCAATCACAAATTCATTTTCTTCAACTGAAAGTGTACAAGTTGAATAAACAATCTCGCCGCCAACTTTCACCATCTTCAAAGCTGATAGAAGTAATCGGTATTGAAGTTCGCTCAATTGTTCGGCTTTTACTTTTGACCACCAATTGCTTACTTCGTTCTTCTTCTGCATAATCCCTAAGCCGCTGCAAGGTGCGTCAACTAAAATTTTGTCAAAATGATTTTGAAAGAAACGGCTGAGCACTTCACCTTTCGAATGAATTACTCCGGCGTTTACAACATTCATTCGTTCAAGATTAAAGACAAGCGTTTTTAATCTATCAAGTTGAATTTCGTTTACAAGCAGGGTTCCTTTATTCTGCATTAATGCAGCGATCTGTGTTGTTTTGGAGCCGGGAGCGGAACATAGATCCAAAACCTTATCTGTAGGTTGAGGATTTAAAACAATCGGCGGAATCATTGATGACAAACTTTGAATATAATACTCGCCGATACTGTGCTCTAACGTTTTTCCGATAAAAGTTTTATCCCCAACAACTTTTAACGCATCCGGAATTTCGGAAAGTTTTTCTGTTGTAATTCCATAATTCGATAAAAGATCTCCTTGGACTTCATCGCGATTAGTTTTTATGCTGTTGCTGCGGAGGTAAGTCACCGGATCGTCTTCTAAATATTTGCTATAGTGTGAGACTGATTCAGCACCGAAAAGGTTTGTTAAGTAATCGGCTATTTTATCGCTTATGGGAATCATTGCGGTTAATAGCGGACGAGATTTAGGATCATCAAAATTTCATTCATCACGAACAAAGAGTTTTTTCCTTCCGGAAAAGTTTTCTTGTAAAGTGAAACGATTTCTTTCATAAGTGAATCGAGATATTTCTCATAATGTAAAACTGCTTGTTTTATCTCTTCGTCGTTTACCGGAATGGTTATCTCCACAGCTTTTTTTCTGCTTGCATAAATAAGATATTTAGCTTCGCTATATGTTAAGGCTTGATGAACAACTTTGCGGTCGGCGGAAAGAATTTCATAACTGCCGAAAAATTCTTCTCCCATAATCAAAGTTTTTGAAGGAACAGAAATGGTTTTCATTCCAGACGATGAGACGAACTCATCGGGAAATATTTTTATTCCTTTTTTATTTAAAGCCTCGACTGTCTTTGCGATGAATTCTTTTTCTGTTGACATCAGGACATTATCAGTAAGTAAGTTTGGTGAAATGGAATTACAGCGAACGAAGAAGTGGTTTATTGCTCTAAAGAATTTTTAATCTGCTCGGATAATTCGGCAACTTTATTTTCAAGTTCTTTAATACGCTTGGCATAATCTTCTAAATTTCTAATGTGAGCTTCTTGCCGGAAAGCTTCTTTAATTTCTTTTAAAGGAGCGCCGAAATAAGTGCCCGGTTTTGTTACAGATTTTGAAACGCCGGATTGTGCTGCAATCATCACGTTATCGGTAATTTCAATATGACCTGCAACGCCAATTTGTCCGCCAAAAACACAATAATCTCCAACTTTGGCGCTGCCGGAAAATCCGGTTTGTCCCGAAACCGCCGTATGTTCTCCAATCACAACATTGTGTGCAATCTGCACGAGGTTATCAATCTTTGTTCCCCGCTTAATTATAGTTGAACCAATAGCGGCGCGGTCAACAGAAACATTTGAACCGAGTTCCACATCGTCTTCGAGAATAACATTTCCAATTTGTGGAATTTTTACATACGCGCCGTTTTCCATCGTGTAGCCAAATCCATCCGAGCCGATTACGGTGCCGCAGTGAATGATAACGCGTTTGCCGATTTTACATTCTTCACGAACGCTGACATTTTGAAAAAGCATGGAATCGTTTCCGACTTCGACATTTTCTAAAAGAACAGTGTTGTGAAATATTTTTACATTCTTCCCGATTTTACATCCGGCGGAGATGACGACATTTTTTCCAAGCGAAGTATTTTCTCCTACCGTTGCGGAAGGATGAACGAAGGACGTTGCATCAATTCCATCTAAAGGAAATTTCGGCGCAAAATAAGCGCTGATAATTTTGAAGAAAGATTTGTTGGGATCCGGGACTTCAAAATAAGTGATATCTTTGCGTGTTTTTTTGAAAGCTGGTTTAACGAAAATAGCGGAAGCTTTTGTTGAAGGGAAATATTTTTCGTACCGCGGTAAGTAAAGGAAGGTTAATTCACCTTCCTTCGCTTCTTCAATTTTTGCAATGCCGGTAATGAAACCCGCCTTAGGCGGGTCATCGCCGATAATTTTTGCATTTGTAAGTGATGCAATATCAGCAATTGATAATTTCATTATTTCAGTTTTTCAAGAACAAGATTTGTGATATCATATTTTTCTTTTGCGAACAGCATTAAAATTTGTCCGCTGCGGTCGAAAACATAATCATAATCTTCATCAACAGCGACTTGTTTAATGGCGGTGAACAAACGATTCTGTACCGGTTTCATCAATTCATCTTGTTTCTGGAAAAGCTCACCGCTTGTCCCGAATTTTTTTTCACGGTATTCGGTGATTTTTTGTTCCATTTTCATCAATTCACTCTCGGTCTCCGCGCGTGTTTGGTCTGACATAATGAGTTTTCGTTTTTCGTAATCATCAAATTTTGTCTTCCAATCGCCCTCAAGTTTTTTCAATTCAGTCTGCCATTCCTGGATGAATTGATCAAGCTGCTGGCGGGCATCCTGTGCATCGGGAAGTTTTTCCATAATCGCATCGGAGTCAACATACCCGATTTTCAATTGCGAAAATGAAACGGAAAAAATTCCGAATAAAATGAAAAGACCGAAAATTATTTTTGCTTTCATAAAAAACCTTGTGTTAAAATTTCAAATGACAAAAACCAAAAAACTGATCCGCCAAGAGCGGATTGGAGTTTGCACCTTGAAAAATGATTGCTTCTTACTTTCCTCTTTTTAACTTGTCGAGAACTTTATAGGTAATTTCATAAGCTGAATCAGCATAGAGTAAAATTGCCGCTTGTTCTGTTTTATCAAAAACGAACTGCATGCCTTCTTCTTTGGCAACAGTCTCGATTGTTTTCAAAACTTTATCTTTTACAGGTTTAAGAAATTCTTCCTGTTTCTGATAAACTTCGCCGGTGCCTTGTGCAAATTTTGATCTTTGGAATTCCTCAACCATCTGTCGTTGTGCTACTAATTTTTGTTCCATTTCCTTCTTTTGACTTTCTTTCATCGTTGCAGATTGTTTTTGGTAATTTGCGACAGCTTCTTGAAAAGTCTGCGACATACTATCAAGTTGAGCAGTCCATTTTTGATAGATGGCGTCTAAATCGCCTTGAGCTTTAATAGCTTCCGGAAGTTGTTTGAGAATTGTTTCTGAATCAACGAAACCAAGTTTAATTCCAGCCGGGGTTTGTGCAAATGTACCTGCTGCAAAGATCATCAATGCAAAGATTAAAAAATAATGTTTCACTCTGTATCCTTTTTATTTATTTATAATTGAAAAATAACTAAAAACAAACAACAAAAAACAAAAAACAAATCACAAAAAAAATGGAATTTGGATTTTGTTCTTTGGAATTTGGATTTAAAAACCTTTTCCGAACTGAAAATGGAAAACCCAGGAAGGGTCTTGCCCATCAACAGCTTTTCTATCAAAACCATACCCAAGATCAAAACCGATGAGACCAATCGGGTTGATCATAATTCGCGCGCCAATACCCGCCGAGCGGCGGAGATTAAACGCCTGTGTTGCATCTATACTTGCAAAAACATTTCCCGCCTCGGCAAATGCCAGCAAATAAAGAGGAATTGGTTCAAGCGCAACGGCAAACCGCAACTCACCTGTATAACGTAAAGAAACTTTTCCACCGTACACATCGCCGGTTTTGTTTATTGGTCCGACAGACCTGTCCTCGTATCCGCGTAAAGGAGTGGTTGCGATGATCAATCCGTTTCCACCCATATAGAAATATTCAAACGGCTGGATAGGGGTTCCTTTTTTTAGCTCCTCCAAATATCCTAAATCGGCGGCAGAAAATAAAACTAATCTGCTTGTCCCAAACAAGCGTTTGTACCATTCGGCTTTGAAATTTATTTTATAATAATCAACATCGCCGGGGAGAAATGGTCCGCCCGAAATTTCCGCATCTAAACCTACCGAAGAACCGATAGAAGGGAAGATTGGATTATCAACATTTTTTCTTGAAATACTTGCACCAAGCGTAAACTGCTGTGTTTTGCCTTCTCTATAATAACTACCGCCGTTAATAACATTATTCGATTGGAAGCGGAAAGTTCCCTGAACATAAAAATAATCATCGGGCCATTTCAATCTTCTTCCAACCCGCACGCTTGCACCGGATTGGCTTAAGTCATAAATATATTGTTGACGTGTGTCGAAGAAATCAAAACCGACAAGCGTTGGCGTATCATATAACCAAGGCTCTGTAAAACCAAGCGAAAAAGTCCTGTATAAGTTTCCAACACCGAACTGCCAGTTAAAACTTAAAATTTGTCCGCCGCCAAGTTGAAATGGTTCAGCCATAGAGAAATTAGTCAACGTAATTCCAACGGAACCGCTGAAACCAAAACTTCCGTTGTAGCCGACAGAGGCATTTAGATAATCGCTCGATTTTTCTTCGACCTTAAATGCGACATCAACCGTGCTGTCGTTTGCCAATTGATAGTCAACACCTTCCTGGTATAACTTTTCTACGTTAAAGAACTGAAGATTTGCCAACTGTTGTAAACTTCTGAACATATAGGCGCGGTTGAAATAGTCGCCGGGAATTGTGTATAGTTCTCTTCGGATAACTTTGTCTTTAGATTTGTCGTTTCCGTAAATATCAACTTTGCCAATTTTAAATTGATTTCGTTCGGAGACCTGGATATTAATATCAATTGAGTCTGCTGCAACTTTTGTTTCTACTGCATTCATATTGAAAGTTAAATAGCCGTTATCAAGGTACATGGCTGCAACGTCGGTTTGCTTTTCATTTCCGCGTAGATTCTGATTAAACAATTCATAATCGAAAACGTCTCCTTTTTGAAAGCCGAGACGCTCATTCAATGCTTCCGAAGTATAAATAGTATTCCCTTCCCATGAAATGTTACGGACTTTATACTTTGGACCTTCAGCAACATTGAGTATTATTTCAAGATCTTTTTTATCATTTGAATAAACAAGCGAATCGCTTATCACTTCGGCATCACGGTAACCGTTTTTTAAATAATGTTTTTGAACTAGTTTTTTGTCCTCTTCATATTTGTTTTTATCAAACTTGGCGCTGCTCCAAAACTTCCACCATTTAGATTCTTCCGTTTCCTTAAATGCGCCCTTCAGGTCACTGTCGGAAAGATCATTATTCCCGCTGAAAGTAATTTTACGCACTTTCGTAACATCGTTTTCGACAATAGTATATTTAAGAAGAACACGGTCTTTTATTTTATAAATCAAATTTGTGTAGGTTTTGTCATCCTTATCAAATTCAAGTTTGTACTCTTCTGATAGATCTTTTTTGTTCCGCCAGTGAGTTACAATTTTGTCGTCGGAAGTATCGGCTTGAAAAAACTGAAAGAACTTTGGCGTGATTTGAGCATTAAAATAGCCGTCTTCTTCATACAGCTTCATAATTTTCAATTTTATTTTTTGTACTTCAAAGGTTTTTAAGATTTGTCCGCGAATAAAATTAATTTTTTCTTCAATCTTGCTTGTGCTTATTTCGTCATTTCCTTCAACTACCGCTTTTTCTATACGGGGATATTCTTCAACTTTAATGAGAAGAAAAACACCGTCTGCAAGTTCTTTTTCAATTAAGACCTCCACATTTGAAAAAATGTTTAAAGTCCAGAGCTGTTTTATAGCGCCAATAGTTTGGTCGCCGGGGATTTGAATTTCATCTCCGGTTTTTAATCCACTATTTGCTACAATGGTCCTGGCGTCCGCGGAAGTATTTCCTTCAACTGAAATTCCCAATATTTTGTATGTCTTTGGAGCCGTCTGGGCTGCTAAGAAAAAAGAAAAGAGGAGTAAAAGAAAGAAAATGTTTAATAAATAATTACGGGAAAATATCCGCATGCTATGTACCTGTTTCCTTTTGTTTGATTTGTTCGCTTACTTTACCGAATCTCCGTTCTCTTTTTTGGAAATCCCTGATAGCTTCGTATAAATTTTTTCGTTTAAATGCAGGCCAATAGGTTTCGGAAATATAAAACTCCGAATAGGCGATCTGCCACAATAAAAAGTTGCTTACTCTAAATTCTCCGCTCGTTCTAATTACGAGGTCAGGATCCGGAACTTGTTTCGTATTCAAATAAGATGAAAACCGCAAAGCGTCAAGCTCGTCCGCAGTTAATTTGCCGCTCTTTGCGTCTCTAATCATTTCTTTCACAGATTCAAGGATTTCCCATCTTCCGCTGTAACTTAAGGCAAGCACCAAATTTAAATCGAAGTTGTTTTTAGTTTTTTCAATTGCATCATTAAGTTGTTTTTGCACATCAACGGGTAAAGCAGGCATGTCCCCAATCATCATAATGCGGACATTATTTTTGTGCAGGTCATCAAGTTCTTTTTGTAATGTTTTTACGAGCAAACGCATTAATGTTGAAACCTCGTCTTTCGGTCGTTTCCAATTTTCTGTAGAGAACGTATAGAGTGTAAGATTCTTTACACCTAATTGGACGCACGCGCGGACAATATCCCTCACGGATTCTACTCCCGCTTGATGTCCGGCAAATCTCGGCAATCCTTTACTTTTTGCCCATCTGCCGTTGCCATCCATAATGATGGCGATATGCTTCGGGATGCAGCCGGACTCTTTAAGTTTTTTTTGTTCGGCTTGGTCTGTTAAAAGTTTAGTTTTATTCAATGGCTTTAAATTTAATTATCAATAGAACCAGAACCTATTTATGATTAAGTACAAAAGTGTCCTATTCAAGAGTGTAAAAGTACGTAATTATTGCTTTTTATGAAAAGGAAAAAAGAAATGGCTATTCTTTTCCAAAGATGTAGTTGTACTGAATAACCAGATGGAAAGAGAAAACTGGTCGGAGAGTATCTTTTAATGAACCCTTTCGACATTTCTAAGAGAAACTTTATCGTAGGAGGTGTTAAAAAGATCGTTTTGAACCATTTCGTACATCGGCACTAGGTAAATGTTTCTTTTGATTGGATCATCGAGTGAAGAAACCAAATCTTTTACCATTTTATAAATTTCAACCGGAAAGCTGATGAAGAGGAGCACATCCTTGTTTCCGGTTTTTGTTTTCCGGGAAGCCAAATAACTTAGCTTCTGCAAAAACTTAGCATCATGCAACTCGTTTTTTTCGATGCAAATGCCCATTGCGTATTGGCGGCGGATTTTTGCAACGAGATCAATTTCGTAGCCGTTAATGTTTGGCGGTTCGGAAAGATATGTACCTAACTTCCGCTTAATTATGGTGTAGCCCAGCTTCCATAAGTGGCTAACCAATAGGTCAATATTTTTCTTTCGGTTGAGCATTTTAATTAATATATGTTGGAAAAGGAATAATCGGGATAATAGGCGAAAAACGAATATTGTTCATCACTTTAATGTTTGCAATTCTGTCGTAAGAAAATTTTTCTACTTCCATCGAGCCGGGAGTTTTTCCGTAGATGAATTTCTTGCCGGCTCTATCCATACCGATAAAATATGGATCAAGCGTCACTTCTGTTAAGCCGTAATAAAAACGGACTCTTTTTCTTTGTTTAATTGCGTTATAAAATATTTCAGATTTCATACTATTTTTTCCCTTAATTATACCAGCGAATTACGCCGATAACCTTACCTGCGATGTGAAAAATTTCCTTGTTTATAATATCAATTGCTTGATAATTGTCGTTTTCGGGCATTAATTTTATTTCATTATTTTTCTGCCAGTAGCGTTTCACTGTTGCTTCGTCATCAATTAAAGCCACCACAATATCACCATGTTTTGCAAAATTTTGTGCGGCGACGATCACATAATCTTTCTCAAATATCCCTGCGTTTATCATGCTGTCTCCCTTCACTTTCAAAGCGAAACAAGTTTGATAACTTTTTAACATTGCTGGATCAACAACCACATCTCCTTCATGATTTTCAATAGCGGTTATTGGAACACCGGCTGCAACACGACCGATAACAGGGATTCTTCTGAAATACTTTTCTACATCACCTAAAACCGGATATAACGGAATGCTGTCAAAATTTGAAAGGACAGTAATACCACGGCTGGCATTGCTTTCAATTAAAATATAACCTTTTTTCACCAACGCGTCCATGTGTCTTTTTACTCCAAATGTTGAAGCAATTCCAAATTGTTTTCCAATCTGGCGAAGCGTTGGTGGATAACCGTTCCCGTCCCTGAATTGTTCAATAAAGGTTAAAATTTTTTGCTGCCGGTCTGTTAATTTCTTTTTCATAATAGTGTTAATTTGTTCACTGCAAATATAGTGTTCATACGGACACTTGTCAAGAGAAATTTTTATCAGCTCTTATTATCGAAGAAAGCCATGTTTTATTTCTGATTGCGCCAATTTGGTCATAGTCTGTCTTCTCTAATTGCTTCCTCCCTGCTGTAATTTATGTTTTTGTCCCTGTTGAAATCTTTTTTTTTACTTTGGCTTGACCTGCGACTTTCGCCTTCGTACCAACCTCGCAGCTGGTCTTCTTTATCAACTCTTTGCGGAAATTTTTGTGCAAACTAAAAAAATGATTTTGATGAGGTGATCTTCAAGAAAGGATTGTGTCGTGTTATTTCGAGTGAAGTCGAGGAGGGAGGAGTTGAGAAATGAGAATCTTGCTTCCCTCACCCCTCGACTTCGCTTGGGGTGATAATTGCAGTTCTATTATTTCGCTTTAACTTTCTTCTTTCCACTCCAAAATGCCAACGGATTCGAGACTCTCACTTTTGTTAATCCGGTTTCTGTTCCTATCCACATAGATTCTCCATCAAAGTAAAGAGAAAGAATAGTGTTGGAGGAAAGATTCATATCATCGGGATTTACACGTGTAATAATGCCAGATGCCGTATTGAATAACGCAAGCCCTCTGCCGTATTCTTTTTTATTTTTCTTATCAAACTGGTAGCAGCTCACCCAAATTAAACTGCCGGTTCTTTCCAACGCAAAAATTCCATTTGCGGGCAGACCGTTTCTTTTTTCAATTCGTTCCCACAACGCTCTCCTATTAAAACGGAAAAGTCCCCCCACGTTAAACTCGGGGTTAGCGCGTGTAATAAATTCATCTGTCCCGAACCAGATATAATTTTTATCAAACAAAATGTCGGAAATAGAAATTGCATCACCAACCCCGCGGAATGCATTTCGCTGGTTGTTGTAAAAGATCAATTGAGATTTATCTTCCAGCTTGCGAGATTTATCATATCGAAAAACTCCCCCCTCCGTTCCAAACCAGATATACGAGTTTCCATCACCGCGGATAATTTTAATGTTGTTTGTTCTCGGATCTTTTCCGAACGTAATATCAAAGTCATCGTACTTTTGTTTTGCGATGTCAAACCGGGTTAGATTGATAAATCTTCCGATCCACAAAATATTTTCTTTTTCATCGTAATAAAGAGAACGAATCCAGTTCCCGTACTCACCGCCGGCGCCAAATTTTCTTTTGCGCCAGAGCTTCCGTTTTCTGTCGAAGGTCATCAGTCCATCGGTTGTGCCAGCCCAAACGTAATCTTTGCTTGCGGCAATGCAGTAGAAGAGGTCTTCAGTTAACGAGTTATTTTTTGTTGAATACGTGATCCATTTATTTTCTATCGGAAAATATTGAGAGATCCCCTGTCCATAGGTTGAAAACCAAAGTGAACTTCCATCCGATGTAATATCGTTAACCGTGGCGCCTTCAAAGAAAGATTCGTAGTCAATTTGCGCGGAAAGGTCAAATTGAAAAATCAGCAGGGTTAAAAATAAAAGGAGCGGTTTTTTATTCATGGTTGTCAGTCGGTGGTCAATGATTATCAGACGGTAGTCATTAATTTTCTAAGTGATTCTTTTCGTTTTAATTCTTTGTAACATCTATTAATCATTAATGACTTCTGAATAAACTGATATTTTCATATTGACTTGCCAAGGCAAGAAAATATCTCAATTAGAGTGAAAAGAGATTCTTCACTGGGTTCAGAATGACAAACAAAAAATATTTCAGATGTTTTCATTGACCTACCAATGATCTTCGACCAATGACAAATTTCCCGCATCATTCATTGAGAAATGAAATCCTAAAATGATTTTCAAACCCACTTTTTAAAGATTCGCCTAGGAAATCGTAATCGGTCAGTTTGTTGAGAATCGTTTCCAGTTCGATGGTTTTCTTTTCAAGTTCATTTTTCACTTCAAATATTTCCTGTTCGCTTCCGGCAAGATACTCATACAATTTGCGGTGAAGTTTTCCGCAAAGAATTGAACCATGCTGCAAAATAATATTCCCAAGTTTCCTCTGAGCGCTGCCGATTAATTTTTTTCCCTCATATTTTATTTCGCTTCTTGCAGAAGTTGCAAAACAAGCTGTTCCCTTTCCATCTTTATAAATTGACGAGAAGTCTGGCTGTTGTGTTTCAAGTTCGGCTTCGGATAAAAGCTCATCGTACAAAAATAATCCTTGAAGCAGCGCGAAATTAATTTCGCGGTAAATCTCCATCGGCGTTATCGTGGAACTTAATGGAATTACAACCGAATAAGTAATTTCTTTTGCGTGAAGAATTGCTCTTCCTCCGGTTGGACGCTGTACAACATCAATTGCATCTTTTTTTGTTTTTTCAAGATCAATAGAATCCAGCATCTGATTGGCGCCGAGTGAAATGCAATACGGTTTCCAGCGGTACAAACGAAAGTACGCTTCATCTTCTTTGCAATTGGTTGCAAGTTGGAGGTCGAAATCCATATTAAACTTTCCGGTTTGTAAACCGGAATTAATAAAATGCCATTTCATTTTCCGATTAATCCTCTCTTACTTTCGTTAAGAAAAGTGAGGACTTCTTTAGCAAGGGGATCAGTGCCGAATTTTTCAATTATTTTTTCTTTCGCCTGCGAAACATTCAATTGCGAACGGTAAATAAAATAATAGATGTCTTTCAGCATTTGTATTTGCTGATTTGAAAATCCTCTTCGCCGCAACCCGAGAACATTCAGTCCTACATACTGCAACGGTTCTTGAGCCGCAAGAATAAAGGGGGGAACATCCTGCACCACTCTAAAGCCGCCGCCGATCATACAATGCTTTCCGACCTTACAGAATTGATGTACGGGAGTCATTCCGCCGATGATCGTCCAATCATCCACAAAAACATGTCCGGCAATTTGCACGCCGTTTGCAAGAATACACCGGTCGCCGATGTGACAATCGTGGGCAACATGCGAGTAAGCCATCAACAAAACATTGCTGCCAATTTTTGTTAAGTGGGTGTCGTTCGTACCGCGGTGAACGGTAACAAATTCATGAATGATGGTTTCGTCTCCGATTTCAGCAATTGATTCATCGTTATCAAATTTTAGATCCTGCGGAATGTGCGCAATGGAAGCTGACTGGTAAATTTTTACTTTTTTCCCGATACGCGCACCGTCGTAAATCACGGCATGTGGACCGATGTATGTTCCATCGTTTATTATCACGTCATTTTTAATTATTGCATAGGCATCAATACTGACGTTTTCTCCTAATTGGGCTTTCGCACTAACAATTGCAGTTGGATGTATTTCTGTCATTTTATTTAATTTTTTTTGTTCGGATTTCTATCAACAATAGCCGCCATAAAATCTGCTTCGGCAACTAAAAGATCGTTCACATAAGCTTTTCCGCTCATTGTTACAACTTTACTTTTCTTGTTTACCATTTCAACCTCAAGCGTTAGGATATCTCCGGGAACAACAGGCTTTCTAAATTTTGCATTATTGATCTGCATAAAATAAACGAGTTTTTCTTCGGGATTTGGAAACGCATTTAAGAGAAGAATTCCCCCGGTTTGCGCCATTGATTCAATGATCATAACGCCCGGCATGATCGGCTGCCCGGGGAAATGCCCCTGGAAAAACGGTTCATTGCCGCTCACGCATTTTTCACCGATAACTTTTTTATCAAGATCAAGTTTGGTGATTTTATCTACTAAAAGAAAGGGATAGCGATGCGGAAGAATTTTCATGATGGCGTTACTATCAAAGACGACGCCCTCTTTTTTAACATGCTGAAATTTGCGGACGAGTTTTTTTTGCTGATATAATTTGCGGATCATTTTAGCAAATTCAACATTTGCTTTGTGCCCGGGGCGTGCAGCTAATATTTGCGCTTTAATCGGAACGCCGATGAGTGCTAAATCACCGATCATATCAAGCAGTTTATGGCGCACCGGTTCATTTTTAAAATGTAAAATTTTGTTATTTAGAATACCATTCTCGCCGATCGTAACTTCGTTTTCAATTCCTAATTTAGTTCTTAACTGATCGAGTTCACCCTCAACAACTGTTTTATCAACAATAACTACAGCATTATCAATGTCACCCCCTTTAATCAATCCGTTATCAGAGAGTTGTTCGACTTCGCTTAAAAAACAGAACGTTCTCGCAGGCGCAAATTCAGTAATAAATTCTTTTTCAAGATCGAACATCCCGGTGTGTTGGCTTCCTAGCGCGGGATTTTGATAATCAACCATAACAGTAAGTCTATAGCTATCAAGTGGAAGGGCAACAATATCAACTTGTCTTTCTTCGTCATGGAAGGTTACCGTTTCATCAATGATCAAATAATCTTTCGGAGCTTCTTGCTGCACGAATTCTGCTTCAAGAAGTTTAGTAACGTAAGGCATAGCGCTTCCGTCGCCAATGGGAGGTTCAATGCCATCCAACTCAATAATGATGTTATCTATCTGCAAACCGACAACAGAGGCGAGCACATGTTCAACCGTGAAAACTTTGGCTTCGCCGATTCCAAGCGTTGTTCCGCGGGAAACATCAACGACATAATCCGCTAAGGCTGGAATTTCCGGTTTACCGCCTAAATCCGTGCGGACAAATCGAATGCCATAATTTTCCGGCGCCGGCTTAAATGTCATGGTACACGTTGTGCCGGTATGAAGCCCGATGCCGGTTATAGCGACTTCATTTTTTATAGTTCTTTGCAGTTCTAACATACGCCTCGAATTTTTGTTGAAGATTTCAAATTTTCTCCGTTCAAAATACTAAAAAGAAGTGGAATGGAGAAAATGTTAATTATGCCCTGATAGTTGTTAGTTGGAAAGTGAATTCATATTACTAAAAAATTTGCTGTTGCAATTGAAACTTTAAAAAGTTACTTTTAATTAAAATTTGTGGAGTTTTTATGAAAAAGAATTTTATCCTTTTATTTTTGAGTGCGTCAATCATTTTCTTTGGCTGCAGAGAAAAAATTGTAACGGTGGAAGCAGAAAAGAATACCAATAAAGGAGGTTTACTTTTCAAGATTGATAAAGTAAACGCTCCTAAAAATGTCGTTATGGTGGAGGCCATCCTCTCCCGAACTGACTTCGATACGGTTAAAGCCTCTCTTAATTTAGTTACCGAGACTTCCGCAGATTTAGCTCTCAACAACATTCCAATCGGCGCATGGCAATTAAATGTTAATGCGTATGATAGTCTCCAAGCCATTGTTTATGCCGGTGAAACGGTTGTAAATGTTCAAGATGGAATTATCACACAGGTTAATCTAACACTTATTCCAACCAGCTCCGGGCTCGGAAGTATTTACATTTATGTTAACTGGGGAAAGATTCCAACAACTGCATGGAATGATTTTGAACTTAACCCTATTTTACCTTCGCCAATTTCAAGTACACCACCACTTCGTTGCAATCAACCAAAAGTTTTGTACGATGATGGAAAGTTTAAAATGTGGTTTGCAACTTTTAAATATGGATTTGCGCCTAACACCGGTTACGCTGAATCCTATGACGGTTTTGCATGGAATGTTGTAAAAGAAAATCTCTTTGACCTACAGAAGAATGACAGCAGTTCCTACTCTCGGTGGGATGCGAATTGTGTTATCCCCGGAGCTGTTATTAAAGAAAACGGCATTTATAAAATGTATTATGTGGGATTTATAAATTCAAGCGGTGAATGGCATATAGGATTAGCAGAATCAAAAGATGGTATTAGTTGGGAGCGTTATCCTGAACCCGTACTAAAAGCAAATTCAACTGAATATCAAATTAGCGCCGGAGATATCATTAAAATTAACGGAGTTTACTTTTTATATTATTCGTTTCGTTATAATACAATTTCAACAATGCCAGTACAATTTACCGGGGGAATTTCTCTGGCGACTTCAACTGATGGAAAGACATGGAAGCGATCCGAAACAAATCCTATTTTAACAAAATCTCAGGGTTGGGAAGTTTCCAGGATTTATTACCCGTCAGTTATTGTTGAAAATGACAGATATGATATGATGTATATGGATGGAAGTGGAACCGGTTTTGGTATGGCTTCTTCGAAAGACGGATATACGTGGACTAAAACAACCACACGACCTATTTTTACATTAGCGGATACCAAAGGTGCAAAAGCCTATGAAGTCGTTTATCCATTTTGCAGAAAAATTAACAACAAATATTTTCTCTACTATTCCAGCGCTTCTAACAGTGATATGTTAACAATCACCATTAGGGTTGCTGTCAAATAAAAAAGACTCTTTAATTAGTTAAATATTATCGGAGGTTCTATGAAAAAGATAAATACTTTTGTCGTTTTTTCTTGGCTGATATTCTTCTCAGTTTTTCTGTTACCGCAGTCAAGTACGTTTACCGTTGAAGCATATAAGCAGTTTCTCTCCACCCATCAAAATATGAACGGCGGAGAGCTTTTGCAGTTGCACAATGCCGGAACATTTCTAAATCAAATTTCGGCGCAAACACAAAATGCTTTATTCCTCGACAGCATTATTTTCAAGTATAACCTAACCGAGTATGAAAAATCGCTGATCGAAAAAAACGGGTTTATGGTTTCCGACCGGTTAAAAACAAATTCTGTGGGAAGCGCTTTTATTGATATTTTTCGGAAAGATTTGCCTCTCTTTATTTCTACCGATGCAATTTTGCACTCGCTTCATTTATCGTATGATAACATTTTAAAAGATGTGGAATGCGGGTATCTCATTCCTAAGTTAACAGATGTGCTAGATTTAATTCACAAGCAGATTCCGGCACTTCAATCACGGTATGCAGCAAATCCCGAAATGACAAAATCGCTTGAAGATATTGATTTGTATCTCGGTGTCGCTCAAAAACTTTTAACCGGGAATGTAAATTTTTACTATCCGACAAACACTACCGAACAAACCAAAATATTGATGAAGATAAATTCTTATAAGTTACAGCAATACACATTATTCTCTGAAAATTGCAGGGATATTGATTTCAGCCAGTTTAAAGTACGCGGGCATTATACTGATCAATATAAGCCGGAACTTGGCAGATATTTTCAAGCGATGATGTGGCTTGGCAGAACGGAATTTTATTTGATCAGACCGAACGCCGATCCCCTTTCGTGTCCGCGCCAAACCGATGCCGATATTCAGCGGCAAATAATTGATGCGCTGCTTCTTTCGGAAATGCTGAATCTTTCCGGTTCACAAACTACGTTTGATGAGATTGATGATGTGATAAAATTTTTCGTCGGAGAATCCGACAACGTTACGTTTACAAATCTTGCATATCTTAAAAATGCCGTGCAAATAAACGATCCAAGCAATCTTCTCGATACCAACCGGGTAAACGATTTTCAAAATGAATTGAAGAAAAATGATTTTGCGTACCAGAGGATATTATCGCAAGTACTCGCCGCTTCGGAAGTTGATTCTATTGTTCCCGCTTCAGCTTTTCTTTTCCTTGGGCAGAGATTTATAATTGATTCATACATCTTCTCACAAGTTGTATATGACAGGATTAAATACAACAATAGCTTTATCAAAAGAATGCTTCCAAATTCACTCGATGTACTTTTCGCACTCGGAAACGATGCGGCAGGACAGTTGCTACAAAAGGAACTTGAACAATATCACTATTCTACAAACCTTGCCTCGCTTCGTTATTTAACTGACGCCTACTCGGATGATTTTTGGAAAAGCTCAATGTACAATGCGTGGCTGCAAAGTATTCGTGCATTAAATCCTCCTTCGGAAAGATCGTCATTACCGCAGTTTATGCAGACTGCCGCTTATTGGCAGTCGAAGATGAACACACAGCTTGCATCGTGGACGCAGTTACGACACGATAATCTTTTGTATGGTAAACAATCATACTCCGGCGGTTCTACATGTTCGTTCCCTCACGTTTACGTTGAACCGTTTCCGCAGTTTTATAATAACCTAAAACAATACGCAAACATTGCAAAGCAAAAATTTCAAACACTTTCTTTCTCTCAAGATTATTATAAAGAACCAATGCTCAAATATTTTCAACGGTTAGATGAAATTTCAGATACACTTGGAACTATTGCAGAGAAAGAATTAAACACCCAAACGCTTACCACGGAAGAAATGAAATTCCTTAAATGCGCGGTAACGCTTAATCAGTGGCCTGCTTGCGGAGAACCGATGTACAACGGCTGGATTTTTTCTCTTTTTTATGGAACCTCTTTAGAAGATGAATCTGTCGTTGCTGATGTTCATACT
>MNVA01000038.1 GCA_001871325.1 Ignavibacteria bacterium CG1_02_37_35 | reverse complement strand
ATCAAAGAAAGTTGAACTGATTTTTTAGGGAAATGGGAATTAAATTGAGGAAGTGTCAGTCTTCTTCGGAAGGTTTTAGGAATATTTCGTCCTCGGAGATAAAAACTTTGGAGCACAGCTCTCCCCTGAACTTCCCCTTTTGTTTACAATCGGAAAAATTGGCTTGCACTTTTTTCTTGCTTTTACTTTTTGCGGAAAAAGCAAAATTGTCTAAAGCTTTGTTGCATTCGGTGCAGAATTCTAGGGATAAATCCGGGATTACTGCTTCGCTTGTCTTTTTAGTTTTCATCGTTAACTCGTGGTGTAAAAATAATCGTAATGCTTGTAATATAAAAGTGAATGCGGAAACTATTTCATCACCGTTTTTTCGGCATTCCATTTTAAGATGTTTGTTATTATTACAAACACACAAACCGGTGATAAAGTTCAAAATATCTTTTCCTGAATTCAAGTGACCTATGACCAATGACTATTGACTATTTACCATTTTTCCCCTTTGTATAATTCAGAATGAAGTGTATTTTTGAATTGAAAATATTTATCGAGTCGATCACTTAAAAGACGGCTACGGTTTTCACAAATAAATAAGTTAGGACTTGACTCCGGCATCGGAGCAGATATCTATGCAAACAAAAAAGCATTTCCCCGTTTTTCCGTTTGATCTCTCAACCGGAATTCCAACTGTTTCAACTCGACTCATTTCAACACAGTTAAAAATTCAGATCGCTTCAAATACGAGGCAATCATGAAAACCGTGCAAGAATTTTCATCCATGAAGCTTGCCGGCAAAAAAATCTCTGTAGCAACTTGTTACGATCACTGGTCTGCATTAATCCTCGACGAAAGCGATGTTGACGCAGTGCTTGTTGGTGACAGCGCCGCAATGGTGATGCACGGATTTGATACGACTATAAACGCTGAACTTGAAATGATGAGCTATCATGTTGCCGCCGTAAAAAGAGGATTGAGGAATAAATTTCTCATCGCTGACCTTCCATTCTTAGCTCATAAAAAAGGTTTGGCATTTTTAACTAATGCTGTTGACACACTCATGAAAGCAGGGGCGCAAGCAGTTAAACTTGAAGGCGCTGAAGGAAATATTGAAAGTATTAAACATTTGGTTTCTGCAGGCGTCCCGATAATGGGGCATCTTGGATTAACGCCGCAATCGATTCATCAATTGGGTGGAAATAAATTACAAGGAAATGATGCATCATCTTCCGAACGGATTTTAAAAGACGCACAATCTCTTGAAGAAGCAGGTTGTTTTGCGATTGTTTTGGAAATGGTTCCTGCAACATTAGCCAAAACAATTACAGAAACTTTGGCAATTCCAACCATCGGAATTGGGGCAGGTAATCATACAAGTGGACAAGTTTTAGTGCTTCAAGATCTTTTGGGATGCTCAAAAGATTTCAATCCAAAATTCCTCCGCAAATATTTAGACGGTTTTTCTTTGATTAAATCGGCTTTGAACGCTTATAGCGCGGATGTAAAAGAGCAAAAATTTCCTTCGGAAAAGGAGAGTTACTAATGACGCGAGTTATCAAAACAGTTAAAGAGTGGAATGAACTTTATAAATCAGAAAATTTATCCGCGTCTCAACTTGGATTTGTGCCTACAATGGGAGCGCTGCATAGAGGACATGCTTCATTAATTGAAAAATCTGTTGCCGATAATCGCAAAACTGCCGTCTCGATATTTGTGAATCCAACACAATTCAACGATTCAAACGATCTTCAAAAATATCCAAAAACGTTTGAACAAGATTTTGCCATGTTGGAAGAATACAACGTTGATTATCTTTTCTTCACAAGTTATGAAGAACTCTATGCCGATAAGTTCGCTTATCAGGTTCATGAAAATTCATTCAGTAAAATTTTATGCGGCGCCTTCCGCAGTGGACACTTTGACGGCGTGTTGACCGTTGTACTAAAATTATTGAACATCATAAAACCGGGACGCGCTTATTTTGGTGAGAAAGATTATCAACAATATAAATTGGTAAAAGGAATGGCGGAAGCTTTTTTCTTGCAAACAGAAATAATTGCATGCCCGACTGTGCGCGATGAAGACGGACTTGCATTAAGCTCACGTAATTTATTGCTTTCTCCGGAAGAACGAGAATTTGCGCTCAACTTTCCACGATTGCTCAAAGCAAACAAATCATGTGATGAAATAAAATTTGAATTGGAGCAACTCGGTTTCAAGGTTGATTATATTGAAGAATACGACGGCAGATATCTCGGCGCCGTTTATGCCGGAAAGGTTAGGTTGATAGATAATGTCATATTATAAAATTCTTTTTAAGATTACCGGTTCTATAGCTGCATACAAAAGCGCTTATCTTATTTCAAAACTTGTACAAAACGGATTTGAAGTAAAAGTAGTTGCGACAGATTATGCACTAAAATTTGTCGGCAAGGCAACACTCGAAGGATTGACCGGAAATAAAGTCTTTACCGATTCTTTTGAAGAGGGAGAGATGATGAGTCATATCAATCTTAACAAGTGGGCTGATCTGACAATCGTTTGTCCTGCAACTGCAAACACGATAAATAAACTCGCCGCGGGAATATCAGATAACTTGCTGACTTCTTTATTTCTTGCGCATGACCGCTCAAAACCATATTTGATTGCTCCAGCGATGAATACGCTGATGTTCGATCATCCCGCAACACAAGCATCGCTCTCCAAATTGAAAAAGTGGGGTGTACAAATTCTACCAACTGCCGAAGGTTACTTAGCTTGCGGCGATACCGGAACAGGAAAATTGTTGGAACCGGATGTCATCTTTGAATATATTCTTTCAGCACTAAAAAAAAATGGAACGACTGAAAAACGCAGACTAAAAATCATGATAACATCCGGAGGGACGAAAGAAAATATTGACGGAGTGCGCTATCTATCTAATCTTAGCACGGGAAAAACCGGGGCTGCAATCGCAGAATATTTTTCACGTAACTTTCATGAAGTCACTTTTGTTCACGCGGATAATTCTGTCATTCCCAAAATCGCCGGTAAGTTCATTTCTTATTTCAGTTTTGGTGACCTTAATAAACAATTAAAGTCTCTCCTCTCGAATGAAGATTATGATGCGGTTATTCATCTAGCCGCAGTGGGAGATTACTCAGTAGAATCAATAGAAGTGAATGGAAAGAGAAACAAGCTTCCGCTTGAGTATAAACTTGATTCAACAGGTGATGAAGCAATACTTCACTTAAAACGGAATGATAAAATTATTAAGCATTTAAAAGAATACTCTAAAGATAAAAACTTACTGCTTGTTGGATTCAAACTGACGAATACACAAAATGAAAATGAAAGAATTACGGCTGTTAAAAAACTTTTCAGAGAAGCAGATTGTGATGCCGTAGTTTTAAATGATAAAAGTGACCGTGATGAAAAAGATCAGCAGAAGAATTTTATACTCTTGAGCCAAGCCCAAAAATCAGATGCTTGCCAAACGGTTGAAGAATTAGCTCATAAAATTGAAACAATACTCTTAAACATGATCAAGTTGAAAGTAGAAAGTTGCAAGTAATAAGTTTCCCTTTCCACTTTCCACTTTCCACTTATAACTTTCCACTTACTAAAGGAGATGTAAATGTTACTTTGTCTTGATGTTGGGAATACTCAAATGCACGGAGGAGTTTTTGATGGCGATCAACTTGTTTATCAATTTAGAAAAACTTCCAAGCAAGAATTTTCTTCCGATGAATTTGGTGTTTTTCTCCGTTCGGTACTGCGGGAAAGTAAAATTGATCCGGATCAAATAAATGATATTTCAATTTGCAGCGTTGTACCGGATTTGAATCATTCATTGCGCAACGGATGCTTAAAATATTTTAACACCGATCCGTTTTTTCTAAAACCCGGCGTTAAAACGGGACTTAAAATACAGTACCGTAATCCGCTTGAGGTCGGCGCCGATAGAATTGCCAACGCAATTGCCGCAATGCATTTCTATCCGAACAAAAATCTTATCGTTGTTGATTTCGGAACAGCCACAACCTTCTGTGCAATCTCTAAAAAGAAGGAATATCTCGGCGGCATCATTCTTCCGGGAGTAAAAATTTCTATGGAAGCGTTGGAAGGTAAAACAGCCCAACTGCCAATCGTTGAAATAAAAAAGACAGAAGCGGTTATCGGAAAATCAACTGTTGAAAGTATTCAATCGGGATTGTACCACGGACAAATTGGAATTGTGCGCGAGTTGAAAGCAAAGATTATTCAAGAAGCATTTGCTGACGAACCGCCAATTGTTTTAGCAACGGGAGGTTTTTCCCGTTTGTTTGAAGACGAAAATCTCTTTCAAGAAATCATTCCGACATTGGCATTACAAGGTTTGTACTTTGCATATATGATGAATCAAAAACAGAAAAAGGAAGAGTAGTGAAAAGAACATTATTAAAATCGAAAATACACAGAGCGACGGTTACCGGCGCATACTTAGATTACGAAGGCTCAATTGCCGTTGACCCGCAATTATGCAGCGCGGCAGACATGAAGGAATTTGAAAAAATTGATATTTACAATGTGAATAACGGCGCAAGGGTTTCGACCTATATTATTTTCGGAAAAGAAGGAGAGATTAGTCTGAACGGCGCCGCGGCTCGAATGGTGCAGATCGGCGACCTTGTTATCCTTGCAAGTTATGCAGAATATGATGAAGAAGAATTGGAAAACCACAAACCCAAAATTGTTTTGGTGGATGAGAAGAATAAGATCACTCAGAAAATTTAATCTGCCTTGTGTTTCCCTTCGTGAACCTTGTGGTAAAAAAAGTAAACCACAATGGGCACAAAGATTTTGGTAGACTCTTTACTAAGTTAATCTGTGTATCTATCATCTATATTTCTCCAGCATGGAATAGTCCTTGACAGCAGAGGGATCTCCTGATTTAATTTGTAATACTCTTTTCATGTCTATCTCTTTTTTTTCTTTTAGTAAATTTCAGAAATTCATTTTCCTCTTGAAGCATTATATTGGCCATGCAAATGAATGAATCTTCCATCCATTAGATTCTTTTATAGCTATAAAACCTATTTTTTTAAGCCCACCTAAGGTGAGATTTATAGTTTCGTTTTTAGTGTTTTTAACATTTGCATATGCTTGTACCATCATTTTATCATTGCCTAAAAAATCAATGGATTTAATTTGAACATCGGAAAAAACAAAATCTTTATATACATCTCGAAATTCTTTATTTTCCTCAGGACGAAAAAAATCACTATCCACCAATTCTACCCCTTTAAATTCTAATTGTTCAATAAAAGACTCAGCAAAATGTTGTTGTCGATAATTGTGGATATAATAGTAATACCCTATACCTATAGTTGATAAAACTATTAAACAACATAATAAGATTAGAAACACTTTTTTCTTTTTTGTCATAAGAATCCTTCTATAAAAAAAATCATAAATTGAATTTAAGTTACTAGATTATTTACTTCTTACCACTTAATCAAAAATGCATGATCGCAAAAGATGCAAAGAAAAGTTGCGCGGTTTGCAAAGTATTGATTTCATTTGTAGTTCAGCGTTCCGTCCAGTTTTATTAAATGGTTTTAATTGTGCCATAATTTATTAGTGGCAGGAAGTAAATACCCTAGTTAATTTATTGTTCTGATTACAATAGATTAAATTAGATAATTAAAGCTCAGGAGAC
>MNVA01000136.1 GCA_001871325.1 Ignavibacteria bacterium CG1_02_37_35 | reverse complement strand
CATCAAACGCATTCCCGCTCCAACAGGCGATGAAACAAAACCATTGCAAGCGCTTATTTTCGATTCCGTTTTCGATCAGTACAGAGGCGCTATCGCATACATACGTGTTTTTAATGGAACACTGAAGGAAAAACAGAAGATAAAATTCTTTGCGCACGATAAGGAATACGATACTGAAGATATCGGCATTTTGGGAATGAAGAAGATCAGGACCGGAGAACTTTCCGCCGGAAACGTCGGTTACATGATCACCGGAATTAAAGATGTGAACGATACCAAAGTCGGCGATACCGTCACTTTAGCCAAACATGGCGCGACTGAACGGCTTCCCGGATATAAGGAAGTTAAGCCGATGGTTTACAGCGGATTGTATCCAACAAACACTGAAGAATTTGAAAATTTGCGCGACGCACTTGATAAATTTCGCTTAAATGATTCCGCGCTTGTGTACGAACCGGAAACTTCTGCCGCTCTCGGATTCGGTTTTCGCTGCGGATTCCTCGGACTTCTCCACATGGAAATTGTGCAGGAAAGATTGTACCGGGAATTCAATCAATCAATTATAACAACGCTTCCAAACGTGGAATATATTGTTTATAAAAAGAACGGTACGAAACTTACGGTTGATAATCCCGCAACAATGCCGCCAGTTGGCGATATTGAATTGATCGAAGAACCTTTCATGAAAGCGCAGATCGTTACTCCGAGCGAGTACGTTGGCAACATTATGAAATTGGCGATGGACAAACGGGGCGTTTACAAAAACACCACCTATCTTGACCCGACCCGCGCCGATCTTCAATTTGAATTTCCACTTTCGGAAATTATTTTCGATTTTTACGATAAGCTTAAATCAACTACACGCGGTTATGCTTCGTTCGATTATGAATATATCGGTTACAAAGAAGCTGATCTTGTAAAACTTGATATTCTGCTGAATGGTGAAACGGTTGACGCTCTTTCGATGATCGTTCACCGCAGCAAATCTTTTGATTGGGGAAGAAAAGTTTGTGAAAAGTTAAAAGATCTGATCCCCCGCCAGTTGTTTGAAATTTCAATTCAAGCGGCAATCGGCGCTAAGATCATTTCAAGATCAACCGTAAAAGCAATGCGGAAGAACGTACTTGCAAAATGTTACGGCGGTGATATTTCGCGTAAGCGGAAGTTGTTGGAAAAACAAAAAGAAGGAAAGAAGAGAATGAAGCAAGTCGGGAATGTGGAAATTCCCCAGGAAGCTTTTCTTGCCGTTCTCCAAATTGAAGATTGATATAAAGGAAGAATCTTATGAGAAAAATTATCTTTGCGATCTGTATTGTTAGCTTAACAACCTTTTCGATTTTCGCGCAGCAGAAGTACATGGTTTACTTTAAAGATAAAGGAATAACGGTTCAAACTTCGTTGCAAAAAACTTCCCAAGCTTATGCTGAAGCAGTTCAATCGCTTTCCGAAAGAAGTATTCAACGGAGAATAAAACACCGCGGCGCAGAAAATTTTATTCTAAATTCAAATAATAATTTTCACTATATTATATTATAAACAAGATAAGGTTATGATGTGATTATCTATCGATTGGAAATAAATAATTATAAATCCATAATTAATGTAGAACTAAAATATCCGAATCGTTTTTTAGCTTTTGTTGGTGCTAATTCTGTAGGAAAATCAAATATTTTTGAAGCCCTTGAATTTGCTAAAATTATTTTAACTTCTAAGGATAATGCTTTAAGTTTATTTGGTGGTATAAAAGAGATTAGTAGTCGAAATTCTCAAAAAGCTTTTAGATTTGTGTTAGAGAGTATATCCGATTCATCATTAATTGATAGTATTGAAATAGAATACTATGATACTCCCAAGGGTGCATCATTTGGTACAAAAGGACAGAATTTTGAAAAATTTTCTGTTTTTATCAAAAATTTTTCTAGAATTTTTATTGGTCACCCCGAATATGTAAAGTTGCCTTTTAAAGATGCAAAAGCTCTTAGTCTAGATTGCAGCAATTTGGAAAAGGTTCTTGGAAGATTATTGAAAGATAATGCACTAAGAGAAGAAATTTTAGATTGGCTCCTAACATTAATACCGGAGTTTAGGGATATTGAAATTAGACAAAATGAATTAACGGGTGAAGAGACATTATTGGTCTATGAAAAAAATGATGGTGAGCCTTTTTCTGGAAAATTAATTTCTGATGGGACAAAGAATATTTTATCTCTTCTATCAGTTGTTTTACAACAGGACGAGCCCCAATTTATATGCATTGAGGAACCTGAAAACGGATTAAACCCGAAAGTGATTAAAGAAATAGTCAATTTTTTTAGAGAAAAGTGCAAAGAGAAGGGACATTATATTTGGTTAACTACTCACTCACAAACATTAGTCTCATCCCTCAATCAGGATGAAATAATTATTGTAGATAAAGTTAATGGTGAAACCCAAGCAAAAAATATTGATGAAATTAATTTACATGGTCTGAAATTAGACGAGGCATGGCTTTCAAATATTTTAGGGGGAATTCCTTGGTGAAATGTGGATTTATTGTGGAAGGTGATAGTGAAATAATTGTTTTCAAGTCAAAAAACCTTAATGACATTTTCTATGAGAATGAGTTAGAATGTGTAGGGATATATTCTGCGGATGGTAGAGATAATATAATAAAATGTAATGGAGGAGTTGAATCTAAAGTTAAAATACTTCTTGAAAAAGGAGCGGAAGTTATATTTATTATCATGGATCTTGAAAAAGATGACTGTATCGTAAAGCTAAAAACCTCTTGTCATGAGTACTTTTCAAAACAATATATAATTATTTTAGTCCAAGCATTAGAGGCATGGTTCCTGGCAGATTCAATAACATTATCTTCTGTTTTGAAGAAAAATTTTTACTATGAGGAGCCGGAAGAGACAACAGAATTACCTTATGAAGTTATAAAAGAAGAGTTTATGAATAGTTATAAAGGACGAGGTCCGGGCAGTAAAGTCTCGTTAAGCAGAAAAATGATAAGAGAAGGTTTTTCATTTGAAAATATTTTAAAGCATCCAAATTGTAAAAGCGCTAAATATTTTAGCAGCAAATTAAAATCATTAAAAAATTACAACGAATAATTTTATGGAAATATTATTTCTTTTAATCGGAATCGTTAGCGGTACAGCCATAGCATGGTTAATTGCGAGGTCTAAGTTTGCAAATGTAAAAGGTGCCTCACTTGCCGAAGCCGAAGGTTTAAAAAATCAAATTAATAACTTGAAAATAGAAATCGGAACTCTCTCCGGTAAAAATGATTTGCTGGAAGGAGGAATAAAAAAATCAACGGAGGAACTTCAAATCGAAAGAGGAAAAGTTTTGGAGTTTAGCTCTTTATCTTCAGTGTTAAAATCTGAAAATTCAAACCTCATACAAAAGTTAGATGAACAGAAAAGAGAAATCGAAGAAATTCAGCAAAGATTTGTAAAAGAATTTGAAAATCTTGCAAACAGAATTTTTGACGAAAAAAGCAACAAATTTACAACGCAAAATAGAGATAATATTGACCAAATTTTGAAACCGTTAAACGAAAAAATTAAAGAATTCGAAAAGAAAGTTGAAGAAACGTACGACAAAGAATCAAAACAAAGATTTTCTTTGGAGGTTGAAATTAAAAAATTGTACGAAGCAAACTTACAAATAACAAAAGATGCAACTAATCTTACTAATGCTTTAAAAGGACAATCAAAAACGCAAGGCAATTGGGGCGAATTTATTCTTGAAAGCATTTTAGAAAAATCGGGACTAGTTAAAGGCAGAGAGTACATTGTTCAAGAAAGTTATACAGGAGAAGATAGAAAAAGATTTCAACCGGATATTATAATAAATCTTCCGGAACATAAAAGCTTGGTAATAGATTCAAAAGTCTCTTTGGTTGCCTATGAGCGCTATTCATCTGCTGAGGGTGAAACCGAAAGAGTGAATGCTTTGAGAGAACATATCGCCTCACTAAAAAACCATATCAAAGGATTAAGTGGAAAGAATTATCAGAATCTTTATCAAATTCAAAGTCTGGATTTTGTTTTGATGTTCATGCCGATTGAATCGGCGTTTAGTCTGGCTGTTCAATACGAACCGGGGTTGTTCAATGAAGCATTTGAAAAAAATATTGTGATTGTCAGTCCCTCAACATTGCTTGCAACTTTGAGAACCATTGCCAGTATTTGGCGGCAGGAAAAACAAAATAAAAATGCTCTCGAAATTGCCCGGCAAAGCGGAGCTTTGTATGATAAGTTTGTCGGTTTCATCGATGACTTAAAAAATGTTGGTAATAAGATTGACATAGCAAAGGATAGCTACGATAATGCATTTAAAAAACTTCACGAAGGCAGTGGTAATCTTATTTCGCGTGTAGAGAAAATAAAAAGTCTTGGCGCAAAAACAACAAAGTCACTTCCGCAAGCGTTGCTTGATAGAACAGAAAATAACGATGAAGATGAAAATCTACTTAACTGAAACAATTGCAAAAATTCACTCCTTTTATCTTTAGTTATTTGAAATTTCAATTCAAGCGGCAATTGGCGCTAAGTTCATTTCAAGATCAACCGTGAAAGCTTTACGTAAAAACGTACTTGCAAAATGTTACGGCGGTGATATTTCGCGTAAGCGGAAGTTGTTTGAAAAACAAAAAGAAGGAAAGAAGAGAATGAAACAAGTCGGGAATGTGGAAATTCCGCAGGAAGCTTTTCTTGCCGTTCTCCAAATTGAAGATTGAGATAAAGGAA
This sequence comes from Ignavibacteria bacterium CG1_02_37_35, assembly GCA_001871325.1. GTDB lineage: Bacteria > Bacteroidota > Ignavibacteria > Ignavibacteriales > Ignavibacteriaceae > UBA1563. The sequence continues at coordinate 7,533 of MNVA01000136.1, read as the reverse complement.
GTAGTTTATGAGAAAAATTATCTTTACAGTCTGTGTTGTCGGCTTAACAACCTTTTCGATTTACGCCCAGCAGAAGTATATGGTTTATTTTAAAGATAAAGGAATGGCAAATCAAACTTCTTTGCAGAAAACCTCACAAGCTTATACTGAAGCAGTCCAATCGCTTTCCAAAAGAAGCATCCAACGGAGAATAAAACACCGCGGCGTAGAAAATTTTATAACGTTTGAAGACGTTCCTATTCATCAACCATACATTTCCGAACTTGAAAACTCAGGCGCAAGGATATGGAATAAATTAAAATGGTTCAACGCCGTTTCACTTTTTGCTGATAAAGAACAGATCGCAGAGATTTCTTCACTTGCGTTTGTTGAAAAAGTTGAAGCCGTACAAACTCTTTCTTATAAAAAAGATAAGATAGAGGAACAATCTCCTAGAAGTTTTGAAAAAACTTCTTTAGATAACACCGGACTTGCTTACGATTACGGCAGCTCTTTAGGGCAATATGCACTGTCTGATATTCCCCAAGTACACGCAAAAGGAATCACGGGCGACAGTGTTGTAATCGGAATTTTAGATTCCGGTTTCCGCTGGAAACTGATTGAATCGCTCGTCTCGAGAAAAGTTATTGCTGAATATGATTTTGTCTTTCACGATAACAACACCGCGAATGAAGCCGGGGATGTTGGTTCTCAAGATAGTCACGGCACTTCTATCTTTTCCCTTATCGGCGGATATAAAGAAGGGAAGATTGTCGCTCCGGCATTTAATGCCTCTTTCATTCTTGCAAAAACGGAAGACATTGGAAGTGAAACGCATGTTGAAGAAGATAATTATGCCGCCGCATTACAGTGGATGGACAGCATTGGAGTTGATATTACCACAAGTTCACTGGGTTATAACGAGTTTGATCCTTCAACGTTTTCTTATGCTTATTCCGATATGAATGGGAAAACCACAGTAGTTACAAAAGCAGTCGAACTCGCATTTACTCAATTTGGCATTTCAACTTTTACTTCAGCTGGAAATGATGGAAATAGTCCGTGGCATTATATCGGCGCTCCGGCGGATGGGTTTAACGTTATCGCTGTTGGTTCTGTTTCAAACAGTAATATCAAAGCAGGCTCCAGTTCCTTTGGACCTTCTTATGACGGGAGAATAAAACCTGAAATAGTTACCCAAGGCGTTTTAGATTATGTGGCGAGTGTTTCCGGTACTTCAACAAGCGCGTATGGTACAGCAAGTGGAACTTCCGCAGCCGCGCCGATTGCAGCCGGAATAGCTGCTCAGCTTCTCTCTCTTTATCCTCATTTAACAAATGTTCAAATAAGACAAATTTTATTGGCAACTGCCGGGAATGCTGCTTCACCCAATAACGAAATCGGTTACGGACTTCTTTCATCGCTTAAAGCGATTTCGTATCCAAACCTAAAAAAAGTTGATCAGAGTTATTCTATCAATAAATGTTTTGTAGGCGAAAATATTTTATCGCAATCGGTTGTGCTTCATCTTGTCCAAGGAGTACAAACGGTTGATCTGCCGATGAGCATCGGGCAAAAAGGAGTTTATTCAACAAATCTTCCATCCTACAATGAGGGTGATGCGCTCGAGTTTTATTTTACCTATTCTGATAGTAATCTAACTTCGGTAAGAGAACCGGCGGTGGGGAAGTTCAGCCTCACTTCAATCAAGTACGAGACACCAAAAGCGTACGGACTTGAACAGAATTATCCGAATCCTTTTAATCCGAATACAACCATTTGGTATTCAATTCAAAATAGCCGGTTTGTAAGTCTAAAAGTTTATGATCTGCTTGGTAATGCGGTAACAACGTTAGTGAATGAAGAGAAGACTCCGGGAAGCTATCATGTGGAGTTTCAAGCAAAGTTAGGAAACAGACAATTAGCCAGCGGTGTTTATTTTTACGTTCTAAAAGTCGGAGAGAAAATTGAAGCAAAAAAAATGATGCTTTTGAAATAAGGAATAAATAAAATGAGCGAATTAATTCTAATTGTTTGTAAAACTTTTGGGAGTACCGATTGTGTCACTGCGATAAAAATAAATTATCTCAGAATATTCATTGTATTGCTTGCATTCCTAATGCTTACTCAAGGTTGTAATAAGAATGAAAAAATAGTGGAGTATGTCTACGAACAACCCCAAAACGGAAAAGTCTACATAGATGAGACTAAAGTCGAGATAGGACAAAAAATAATAGCTCATTTTATAAATACAGATTCAATTGAAGTTTATTCAGTTACTCTCAATGAAAAGAATGTCACCTTTAAACAGATTGACGATACTACAGTTACCCTTATTGTTCCCCACACTTATATGGCCTACAATGTAGGAAATTTTATTTTTCGTTGTCGGATGACAACAGCTTCTTTTGCTGACACAGTTCTAGTAAGCAACCAGATCAAGTATAAATATGAGGATTTCCCCTTCGGTCCATATGTTAAATGGAATACAACTGAAAAAGTAACGGAATATGATTCATGGAAATATGATGGGTATAGTCAAAACGGATGGAAGATTCAAAGAAACTATGATACCGTTAAATTTATAAGGAGCTATCCATGTCATGATGAATGCGGCATTACCGAAACGTTAGTTTTTCTGGACAACGGAAATAATACACTACCTAAGTTTTTATACGCTTTATTCGATCGTATTGAATGGATGAAATATCCAATTCATCTGAAGGTGGATCAACTCACCAAAATTATGCTGGATAGTTGGGATAGTAATTCATTATACAGTGGGACATTCTCATCCCCAGATTACAGTTGGGTTTTTTGGAATAAAAAATAAATCTTCACAAAGCGATAGGTTGTGAAAATATGTATAGGTTATCTCTAAAAACTCGCGCCAGAATTCATGAAATCGGGAAGAAATATAGAAATGAAAAGGCAGTGTAAAAGGTATTGAGTAAATGGTACTATTGTAAGTGGTTTTCAATAAAGGTTGATTTATTTTGACTTTTGAACTTTGACTTCTGAATTCTGACTTTATGAACAAAAAATTTCTCTTTACATCAACTGCATTCACAGGTTTTGTTCTCTTGTTGTGCCTTTCAGTAACGGGTCAAAATTATCCACCCGAAAGAATCAAATACGAACTCCCCGAAATAACAGACAGTTCTTCATTTGTTCAACATCTTACTTATTCCCTAAGCTACAACGAAAAATATGAGCAAGCCTCTTGGGTAGCTTATATGCTCACCAAAGATAGGCTCATAAATGAAACCGAAAGAGACGATAACTTTAGACCCGACACTCTCGTTGCAACCGGTTCCGCAACTCCCGGCGATTACAAAAAATCCGGTTATGATAAAGGACATTTAGCTCCCGCCGCCGATATGAGTTGGTCAAAAGAAGACATGTCCGAATCTTTTCTAATGAGCAATATGAGTCCTCAGAAACCTGGTTTTAATAGAGGAATATGGAAAAGACCAGAACAAATGGTAAGAGAGTTTGCGAAAAAGAACGATACAATTTATATTGCCACCGGACCAATTCTAAAAGACCGGTTAAAGAAAATCGGCAAAAACAAAGTTGCCGTACCGCAAGCATATTATAAAGTTCTGATTGTCTATAAACATAATGAACAAAAAGGGATCGGCTTTCTTCTTAAAAATACTTCCTCAAATAAACCGTTGCAAAGTTTTGCTGTTAGTATTGATTCAGTTGAAACAATAACTGGAATAAATTTCTTTTCAAAGATACCGGAAAAAATTCAAGAAAAGATTGAGAGTCAGTGCATAGTCGGGGAGTGGATTAAAGAAAAATAAATGTTAACAGGATGAGCTTCTTTTTAGTTTGATTCTACGCTAGTAACCAATTCGTACAAAAAAATTATAAGAAGAGATTCTTTAACTTTTCTTTGTCGTTAAGAAGCTCTTCCGGTTTTCCTTCGAAGGCATTTTTGCCGAGTTTGATTGAATAGACTTTATGTGAGATCGCAAGTACTTCTCTGACTTTCTGTTCTACAATTAGTACTGAAAGATTCATTGTTTTATTTATTTCAACAATTTTTTGAAAGACATCATTCAATAAATTGGGAGCAAGACCGAGTGAGGGTTCATCTAACAAAAGAAGTTTTGGCTCGGGGATGAGAGCGCGTCCTAAGGCGAGCATTTGTTTTTCTCCTCCGCTTAATGAACCGGCTGTTTGTTTTATTCTTTCTTTTAAGATTGGAAAAGTTTTAAGAACGGATTCAATTCTCTCGCCAAGTTTATTTTTTTGTAAAAGATAACCACCAATTTCTAAATTTTCTTTTACACTCAGTTCATCAAACACGCGGTTGCCTTGCGGAGCGAAGGTGATGCCAAGACTAATATTTTTTGACGGCTGGTTATGATTAAGATTTTTCTTATCGAAAAGAATTTCTCCATCCCATGCAGAAATTAAGCCGCAAACGGCTTTTAAAATTGTGGATTTACCGGCTCCATTAGGACCAATAATGGATACAATTTCTCCATCTTCAACTTTCAGAGAAAGATCGAAGAGAACTTGTTTTTTGTCGTAGCCGGTATTTAGGTTTTTTATCTCGAGCATTAATATCAGTTAACAGTTATTAGTTATAAGTGATGAGTATTGACCTCACCCTAAATCCCTCTCCTTATGAAGGAGAGGGACTTTTTATTGTATATAGGCTTCTATTACTTTGGGATCGTTACGGACTTCTTCCGGTGTTCCTTCACTTATTTTGTATCCGGCATCCATGAAAATTAATCTATTACATATTCTCATAGTAAAATCCATATCGTGTTCTATAAGTATTACAGATTTCCCTTTTGAGGGAAGTTCTGAAATTATTGTAAGTATCTTTTCTCTCATTTCGGGATTGATACCGGCAATCGGTTCATCCAATAAAAGTAATTTTGAATCTGCCGCCAGACAGCAAATGATGCTTAGTAATTTCTGTTGACCGTATGAAAGAGTTCCGGCAAGATCGTTTGCTTTTTCTTCTATCCCGGCATGGCGAAGAAGATCGTGCGCTTTAAGTTTATTTTCTTCCTCGACTTTAGCAATGGAATTTGACTTGAAAATAATATTTTGAAGTTCTTCACCTTGCTGATTGTTAAAGCAAAGAAGTATATTATCCAGTACGGACATCTGTTTAATTAACCGCAGGTCTTGAAAAGTTCTTGAGATCCCGAGTTTAATAATTTTATGTGAAGGATATTTTGTAATTACTTTTCCAATGAATTCTATGTTTCCGTTTTCGCTTTCAATAAATCCGGTTATAACATTAAATAAAGTTGATTTACCGGCTCCGTTAGGACCAATCAGCCCAACTATTTCATTTTCGTGAACATCACAAGAGAAATTATTCAGCGCATTTACACCGTTAAAAGATTTATGAACATTCTCGGCTTTCAGCAATGAATTCATTCTTACTTCTTACTCCGTGCTGCTGACTCCTTGCCAAACTTATATTCTCCGAGAAATCCTTGAGGACGCCATAACATAAAAATTACAAGTAAAGCACCATACAGAATTTGTCTGATGTTTGCGGCAATTGAATTTGGCAAACCTATAAATCTTAACAACTCCGGTAAAGCAACCAATACAATTGACCCAACGATAGAACCTTTTAGGTTTGCTGAACCGCCGATAATTACAATTGATATTATGAAAATTGATTCCATGATTGTGAAGCTTGTCGGGTCTATGTAGGTAATATAAGTTGCGTAAACAACTCCGGCTATTGATGCAAGTGAAGCGCTGATCACGAATACTTTTACTTTTGCATCTGAAACATTTCTCCCCGCAGCTTTTACAAATATTTCGTCTTCTCGTATTGCTTTGAGTAATCTTCCGAAGGGTGATTTAACTATTTTGTTTGAGATCCAGAATGTCACTCCGGCAAGAATTATAACAAGTACTAAGAATTCAACATGAGTAGTAATTTCAAAACCGAAAATATTTGGCTGGGAAATTCCGGGTAAACCAAGAGGTCCACCGGTGAAATCTACAAGGTTGTTGAGAATGCTGAAGGTGATGATCTGGAAAGCGAATGTAGCGATAACGAAATAATCATCCCGCAGTCTTAGAGATGGGATGCCAACTACTGCGCCAAATAAGCCGGAGGCAATTACTGCTAAAAATAAGTTTAACAGAAAAGGTGTCTGAAGTTTTAGAGCCATTAATGCAGCAACGTAAGCACCGACACCGTAAAAAGCGGCATGAGCAATTGAAAGAATTCCGGTGTAACCGACAAGCAGGTTGAGCGACACGGATAGAATCGTGTAGATGCCGATTAGGATTAGTATGTGAAGGAGATATTCCATGGCGCTGGTTACTTGACTCTTGTCTCTGGTTGCTGTATAGCTTGGATAAATTTATTCAACTTCTTTCCTACTGTATTCAATCTTTCTGATAAATCTTTGAAAAGTTTATCATCGGTTAATGATTTAGTTTCAAATAATATTTCAAGGTGGTCGATTGTTTCATCATTTGAAGCTTGAGCATACAATAAATGTTTTATGTAATCCATTTTATAAATTCTTCTCCCGTATCCTTCAACAATATTCGAGCGGACAGATTTACTTGATCTTCTAATCTGCGTTCCTTCTTCGAACATTTCGAACTTAGGAAGTTTCTCTAATGTCATTTTATGAATATCAATACTCAAGTCCCTTGCCATTTGCCAAATTTCTAACTTTCTGTAACTCACGTTTTAGTTCCTTGTTTCTCGTTACCGGCTAGTTACTAGTAACCAGATGCTAGAGACCAGCAACCAGTATCCGTATTACTCTGAATTAGAATTAAGATCGATAAAAAAATAATATTTTTCAAATCTACCTAAGTAAAATTTCCAGAGCCCATTTTCTGAATCTTTCCAGCCTTTTCCACATTTCTTTTGTCTGTGAGGAAGTGTACAAATCTCCCAGATAAGAAACTTTTGTTTTTTCCTCGATGATACGTCGAAGCTGATTTAGGGCTTTGGACTTTTCTCCGGTATCACCAACAGCGCTTTCAACCAAAGCTACAGCATCTTCGTGGTTTTCACCTATACTCTTAACACCGGATAATTTAATACACAAAGCATCCGTATATGCAATAGCGGAATGTACAATTAAAACACCGGCAGCAGTGAAGTATTCCAATTCCATCGAATCACCGGCAGCTGAATAAAAATGCTCCGCCACATCATAGTATTCCTTAAAACGGTGACGGGAGACCGATTTCCTTCCCCTTCTTTCAACCATTTGAAAAACCTTTTATGCTTTTGCCGGTAACTAAAATCCCTTCCTCAATAATATTTTTTATCAAATCAGATTTCCTTTTTTTTAGAAATTCTGTTTTAAGGAAAAAAACAGGTGCCAATTTGACGCCAAATTTTTTATATAACATGGGAGCTTTTTTATTCAGTTCATCACTTACAAATATTCTGTCCATCACCGAATTAACTATACAGCAAATATCAAGATCGGATAAAACCTTTTCTTCTCTCCGGGCAGCTCTGCCGAAAAGTAATGCGCTATAAACTCTTTTTTTAAGTATTACAGCAAGCGCATTTATTAT
>MNVA01000180.1 GCA_001871325.1 Ignavibacteria bacterium CG1_02_37_35 | reverse complement strand
TCGCTTTATTTACCATGTTAATATTCTGCCCAATATTACGCGAACTTTACTGATAAGGTACTACGTTTTTCCCAAGACCATGCTTGGGAAAAAAGCTAAAGGAAATAATGAATATCGAAAAAGGAATTTCGAATGATGAAGTTGAACTGCTTATTGCTTTAACTTCGAAATTCATTATTTCTTGTTCATTATTCGTTATTCAATTATCGTTAACATGTTAGCGCTAACAAGAATCTAAGAGCCTAAAGGGATTTTCTTTGCTCCTTTATTCATTTCTCAATAATTATGTTATCCCTTCGGGATTTATTTTTCTCAATCCCGAAAGGATGAAATTATTATGATAACACCTGAGAAGAGCAGAACTAAATGCCGAAGGCATGACATTATTAAAATGCTTAATCAATCGAACAATTAAACAATTAACTGTGAATCAAAACAGAAATTGATATTTTTAGGTTGACACCTCTTAGAATACTATTCTGTGTGCGCGTGTAATATAAAGATGACTTTTTGCCTCATGTAAGGGAAGAAGAAGCGCCGTAGCGATGATGTCCACGAGATTCATCTTAGGCAGAACCTCAATCGTAAACGGATTAAAAAAATCAAGTAAGATTACGATCGCGAACAAGATAAAGCGTTTGCACGTATCTTGCTTATTTCCTTATTATTTCGATTCACTCACAAAGCTTCGCTAAAAATTTGTGATATAATTTCCTGAAAAAGTTAATTTCTGTTAAGTGTAATTGTAAAAGTGGTTTTTTCTTCTTCACCGGAAACGAATGAAATTTTTCCTTTGAGGTATTGTTCAACTAAAAGTTTAACGCTGTAAGTTCCGATGCCCCTTCCTTTAGACGCTTTTGTGCTAAAGGAACGTTGGAACATTTGTAATTGGACGCTCATCGGCATTACGCTATTATTCCATACATGAATAAAAATTTCTTTTTCGGAAACTGCTGCACTTACTTTTACTTCATCTCCCTCTTTTGAGGCTTCCAACGCATTTTTAATTAAATTTCCGATTGAGCGGACAAGCAGCGTTTCATCTGATTGAAAAGTAATATCGTTTTCCATTAAAGTGGTAGTAATATTTTTATTTTTCGCAACATCGTGCCCCTTATACAAAACTCCGGCAGCATTTAAAATTTTGTTAAGGGAAAGAGGTTTGATTTCTGGTGTTAACAAACCGGATTCAGCGCTTAGTAGTTGGCGCTGTGCTTGGATTTCACTGATAAGTTGAGAAGAAACTTTTGGAAGCGTATCGGATATTTCAATTAATTCGTCTCCTTCAGATTCAGGAAGCAAACTGATTAATCCATCCAGAGCGCCGGCAGTATTTAGTACATCATGGAAGAAAATTCTTTCTAACGCGTACCGTCTTTTTTCACCGGCGATATCTTTAATCGTAAAGAGTGTGAACGGCTTCCCCTCAATATTAATAACGGAAGTGTGAACGCGAAGGTCAAGGGACTCTTCAACTTTATCTTTATTCCTCGTTATTCGACATTCTTCGATAGTTGCTTCTTTCGTGTTATTAGTCCGAACTATGGCTTTCACCGCCCCGCATTCCTTACAAAATTTTGATGTTCCGCACCCGGCAGGCATCTCATGCGCATGAATGCAGTCAATTGCCTCACCCGGTCTCATTCCATAAACGCATGGTCTTAGTTCTTCGGGGACATATTCAACAGCTTTCGAATTAAAGGCTACAAGCTGCCGGTTTTGGTTTAGGATTAAAGCTAAATCAGGAAATCCTTCCAACAATTCCAACACGGTAGGATTCCTTTCGATAATTTGTCTTTCAAGCAAAATATTTTCTTCCGTTGTACGAAGAGGGGAAGCAAAATAGCTTTCTACGGTTTCTGTACTCATGATTTACTTCAGTTTATAAATTTAAAAGTCATCGGTCATTAGTATTTTTCTTGTTCATTCCTAATTCGTAATTCCTAATTCCTAATTTTTTCCAACTATTTCAGCAAGAGGAGTTTCTTACCACTGCTAAAATTGCCTGCCTTTAAAATATAGAAATAAATACCGCTTGTCAAATTAGTGACGTTGAGCTTTACTTGATGCATCCCGGCTTCGTTTTCTTCGTTCATCAATATGGCAACTTCCTTGCCGAGCACATCAAATATTTTTAGCGAAACGAATCCTTTAATCGGTACCCGGTAGGAAATTATTGTTTCGGGATTAAATGGATTTGGGTAGTTTTGATAAAGCTCGAATTTATCCGCCGGTACTATTTCATCTTCAATTCCTACAGCTACCGAGGAATTCTTCAAAATAAAATTATTCGGGTCAAATTGCACTGCACTTACAATGCCGCTAACTTCAAATAAAAATGATTGTGAAAGTTGATCACTAAAAACAGTGATCAATGTATCGCCGGCTGAAGTTTTAATGTTGATCTGTACCGGCATAGTGAAAAAAGAGGGAGTGCTGTTTTTCAATTGATTGATCGAGATATTGAGTGAAGAAGTTCCGTTTCCGGTAGGAACGGCATTCCACTTTACTGTATACGTAGGGAAATTCTCTCCGTAAATCCATTCCTTGAAAAAATAATCGAGCGAAGAACCGTAGACACTTTCAGCAACACCTTGAAAATCTTCCGTTGTTGCAACATTATAAGCATACCTCGGATCATCTAAATAATTCCTCAAAATCGTAAAAAATTTCTCATCCCCCACAAGTCCTCTCAGCATATGAAGGACAATTCCCCCTTTTTCATAGGAACGGTTTCCGTCAAATATTTCATCTACGCTGCTGATATTTTTTACATAGATAGATCCTTTAGCTAATTTTGCTCTTCCCATACTGGAAGAAGTGTAAGCATCGTAGGCAAATTTCCCATTTACCGCTTCAACATAAACAGCCTCGCAAAAAGTGGCGAAGCCTTCATTCAGCCAAATGTTTTGCCAATCTTTACAGGTAACTTTATCGCCAAACCATTGATGTGCAAGTTCGTGAGAAATAAGATCAATGGAAAAATTTCCGCCGCCGATCGAAGTAACCGTTTGATGTTCCATTCCGCCGCCCCAGCCGAATTGTGCGTGTCCATATTTTTCTTTGATGTATGGGTACAAACCGAATTTATCCGAAAAGACTTGAAGCATGTTTGTCGTTTGACCAAGATTCGTTTTGTTTTGGTTTAGGTACTCAGGATAAATATAATGGATCACAGACATGGAATCTTTCTTCGAGTAATTGAAATACTGCTGGTATTCGTCATAATTCGAAATTGCCATTGAGATTAAATATTGTGCAATCGGATAACGTTCTTCCCACTTCCAGGTTTTTGTACCGTCTCCATTGTTTATAACCCCGGTTAATTTACCGTTCGAAATTGCTTTTAAAGATGAGTCGCATCGAATCCAAATATCAGCGGAATCTGCTTTATCTGCCGGTGTATCTTTGCATGGCCACCAGTCGCTTGCCCCATATGGCTCGCTTAACGTGGCGATGATAGGAAAGCCGTTATGGTAACTAGTTTGATAACTGCCAAAACCGCTTGAACCCGGAGCGCCGTGATAATAAACATTGAACGAAAATATTTCATTTAAAAAATAAGATTTATCTAGTTGAACTGTAATGATATTACTTAAATGTTGAAATGAAACTTTGCTGCCGGCAAGAAAGATAGAATCAACCGTCAGCGTGTTTTGAAGATCAAGTTTGACCGACGTGAGATTGTTCATAAGACTTTTAGCTGCAACAGTAACTTCACCGGAAATAAATTTTGGAGTGTGCGTAACGAATACATTCAATTTATAATATTGAACATCAAAATTTGGATCGCCCGGGTAAGTTACTTTTGAAAGGTTCAACTTTCTTTCGAACGCTTTCCTTTCAGATTGAATAAGTTCACTTCTTGCATCCTGCGCAAACGATATTGCGGTTAAAAGTAGAAAAGAAAAGAGCAAGAACGTTTTCATAATTTCCTCATGACATTATTAAAGTACATTTATATAAAATTTTTCTTAAATAGTTATAGAATCAAACTTAACTGACATACCAATTTGATATTGTAACAAATCGGTTTTTGATCTTGATGGAAACAGTGTTATGGTTCCCTCCGAATTACCAATTATCGAGCCTTTTGTAAGGTATTCAGCTTCTGTTCCCTTTAAATAGCGGACTTTGAAATCAAGAAACATTGTTTGCAAATCTGATGGGTCATTTGGGTTGTGTTCATAGACTTTAACCATAAGTCCTCCACCGAATCCAAAGCTCCATGCAAAATCGCTTATGTTTGTTGAACTTGAAATCTCTCTATCTTCGCATTCATCGGTTACTGTTGATTGGGTAAAAAGAAAATTCCCGCCGAACAACAGATCGAAATACGGTCTTATTGATTCCCCGTTTGTAGTCAATTGAAAAAGAACGTGAAAATTAATCAGTTGATTTAACCTGCTTAACTTAACCGTTACACCGCTTAAAGGGACATCTAAATTTTCGCCGCCGTATGCGATATAACCTAAATCCAAACCGAATCCAAAAGGCGTATTACCATTCTCAAAATAGTAAATCCCTTCTCCGCCTAACCCAATACCGGAATTTCTCACGTTTTTGCTAAACTCATTTTGAGGAACTGCAAGGATAAGGTTGAGTCCGAAATTTTGCGCAGAAAAAGTTTTTTGTGCAAAAAGCAGAATGAAGATGAGTGCAACCAGCCATGTTGTTTTCATATTCATTTTCCTCCTTAACTTTTCAGTACTTAATTTCATAAAAATTACTTAGTTTCCTTACGTTCTAATATGAAAAACACAAACTCAATGCCGGAAGCAAAAATAAGGAAAATTAACCTTGGGTGAAATAATATTTTGGACGCTCGTTAGGATAATGATTATCATTCCGACCATCTATATTATGCGAAATTATCTTGATTATTCCGTCTGGTGGAGCGCTTCCTTTTTATTGATGTATGGAGTGGTGCTGCATCCTGCTATTGTGCAGTTCAGATATTTCTTGGAAAAGAACAAAGATGTTCTGGAATCAAGTCTCTGCTCAAGCTGCGAACATTTTGATAAAAGCGCTGTGCTTTGTATGAAACACGATGAACATCCGACAGAAAATTATTTGCCCTGCGATGGAATTGACTGGTCGCCCAAAAGCAAGGGAAACGGGGTTGAAAATATTTCGGAATAGTAGAGAGGATGTTTTAAGTCGTGAGTAAAAAGTGGAAAGTGGAAAGGAGAAAGTGGACACTGTCATGTTTCTACAATTTGGAGTGAATAATTTTCCCCCAATGCTCTGAAACCAAAAAAAGAATCAGGCATCACACTTACCAAGTAAAACAAAAAAAAGGAAAATAAAATGAGCGCTTTATTAGTAGAAGGAACAGACAGTAACTTTGATGCAGAAGTCTTAAAATCAGATTTGCCGGTATTAGTAGATTTTTGGGCACCCTGGTGTGGACCTTGCAGAATGGTCGGTCCAATCGTTGAACAATTAGCCACGGAGCTTCAAGGCAAGTTAAAAGTTGTAAAAGTAAACACTGACGAAAATCAATCAATTGCCGTTCGTTATGGAATTAGAAGTATCCCGACTCTCGGCATTTTCAAAGATGGAAAAGTTGTTGATTCAGTTATCGGTGCTGTTCCAAAACAATACTTACAAGAAAAAGTTCAACCGTTTTTATCGGTTAATTAATTGTGTAAAGCCGGATAGGCTCTTAGATTCTTGTTAGCGCTAACATGTTAACGATAATTGAATAACGAATAATGAACAAGAAATAATGAATTTCGAAGTTAAAGCAATAAGCAGTTCAACTTCATCATTCGAAATTCCTTTTTCGATATTCATTATTTCCTTTAGCTTTTTTCCCAAGCAGCGTCTTGGGAAAAACGTAGGCTCTTAGATTCTTGTTAGCGCTAACATGTTAACGATAATTGAATAACGAATAA
>MNVA01000069.1 GCA_001871325.1 Ignavibacteria bacterium CG1_02_37_35 | reverse complement strand
TCCCGGATGTGTATGACCCTGATATTCAAATTGTAGGTTTAAAAACAATCGAAAAAATAAATCCGGGAGAAGAACTTACAACAAACATCCAGCTTGTAGCGAACAATAAAATACAAACGGGAAAAATAAAATTCACATTCAAAATTATTGAAAAGACCGGTTTTGATCTTGAACCGGAAAAAGTGATCATTGTTCCGACCCGCGAATTCCAACCTCCCAAATTAGTCATTGTAGATTATGCGATAGATGACCAAAACAGAAATCTTAAAGTGGAAAAAAGAGAAATAGTTGACGTAACCATAAGAATTCAAAACCAAGGGGAAACACCAAGCTACGGAACGAAAGCCACTTTAAAACTTGGTGAAAACGTTCTTGCTGTTGACGCTAGAGACTTATATGATTTTGGTGATATTAATGCCGGGGAGTTCAAAGATATTAAAGCCTCAATCGTTACCAATACACGTGCTACTGAAGTTGTCTTAAACGTTGGAGTTAGTGAGGCTACTAACAAAAGCACTGCATATAAAACAATAAACCTTCCGTTTGATGTGGTACAGAAAAAAGTTGATGAGATTGTTATTGAACAGAAAAACCTTCCCTCATTCGTTTCGGCTACATCGTTTCTATCTAAACTTGACCTTGCCGAAAATATTCCGGTTGCAAAGGTTAGAAACAACAACGCAGTTGCAGTTATTATTGGGAATAAGAATTACTCGAGAGCCCCCGACGTTGACTTTGCTCTTAACGATGCCGCTTTAGTTAAAAATTATGTTATTACTGCCCTTGGGTATGACAAAGATAACATTATCTATGTCGAGGACGCAAGTCAATCTGATTTTGGTATCATTTTCGGCAATGATCAAAACTACAAAGGGAAACTATTTGATTACACACGCAAAGATGTATCCGAAGTGTTTATTTATTACAGCGGGCACGGTGCCCCCGATACCGATACAAAAAAAGGTTTTTTAGTTCCCGTTGATTGCGACCCAAACCGTGTTTCTTTGAACGGGTACGGGCTTTCTACGCTTTATTCAAATTTGGATAAAATTTCAAAAGAAAAATCTTTAAAACATATAACCGTTGTAGTTGATGCTTGTTTTTCCGGTACCAGCAGTGCTGGAAGTTTACTTTCTAACATAAGTCCTATTTATATTACCACAGAAAACCAGACACTAACAACCCCAAATTCCGCTGTATTTACAAGCGCCAGTGGTGACCAGGTGAGTAATTGGTACACAGAGAAAAAGCAGAGCTTATTCACTTACTTTTTCTTAAAAGGATTAAAAGGTGAAGCAGACTTAGATAAAAACGGAGAAATTACTACAAAAGAATTGTACCAATACACCGCCGATGAAGTTAATGGTGTACCATATTGGGCAAGACGCATTAACCAAAGAACACAGACTCCAACTTTCTTTGGTGAAGATTTTGTATTAATTAAATAGTTATAAGTATAGTCGATAAACTGTATTTAACCGCTCATCATTAAGCTGAAATTTTATTAGGAAAATAGATGCGAACAATTTATAAATTACTCTTTCTTTTTCTCGTGTTGGTAAACAGCAATATTCTTTTTGCACAAACCAATCATGCCCCTGTCGTAACAAATGTTGACTTTACCATACGCCCCGACGGCTCTAAGATAGTTGATATTACTTACGATGTCTTTGATGCTGATAGTGACACGCTTAAGGTTACTATTGAAGCCTCTTCCGATGGCGGCGCTACCTGGGGTTTATCTTGCGCAAATATTTCTGGGGCAATAGGAAAAGATATAACAAGCGGAGCCGGAAAAACAATTGTTTGGAACACCGGTGTTGAACACCCCAATTTTTACAGCCCTACAGTACAAATTAGAATAACTGCGAACGATCTTTATTTTGGTACTTGTGGCGATCAACTTATTTATGCCGGTAAATCGTACAACACGGTACAAATAGGCAGCCAATGCTGGTTAAAAGAAAACCTTGATGTAGGGGTATATGCAGCGTCAACAAGTACCGGAAGCAGTCATAGTGATGTAAGCAATAATGGGCTAATAGAGAAATACTGTTACAATAATGACACGGCAAACTGCACAAGTTATGGTGGTTTGTATGATTGGAATGAAGCGATGGCATATAGTACAACACCCGGCACAAAAGGAATCTGCCCAACCGGCTGGCACATACCAACAAAAGCAGAGTTTGAAACATTAATAGCAGCAGTAGGTAATGATGGAAACGCATTAAAAGCAGTAGGACAAGGAACGGGAAGCGGAGTAGGCACAAACACCAGCGGATTCTCTGCCTTGTTAGCGGGCAACCGCTTCAATAATGGTTACTTCTACACTTTAGGTACCAATACTACCTTTTGGAGTTCTACAGAGAGCAATGCAGCGTACGCGTACTACTTCTACTTGTGGAACAATGATAGCAGTATCGGCGTGGGCAATTTCTACAAGGATCACGGTTTTAGCGTGAGGTGCCTCGAGGATTAGGCTATTGGTCTATTTGGTTAGTCCCCGTAAGGGGACTCGATTTTGAAAAATGAAAGTGAAAGATGGCATTAGCAGAAGAATTACCGGTTTATAAAGCAACGTATGATCTCGTTTTGGTTATTTTTACCCTCGCTAAAAACTTTACAAAGGAATTTAAATACACGTTAGGTGAAAGTTTAAAGAATGAAGCGGTAACCGCCGTAACTAATATTTACCGTGCAAATTGTACAACAGAAAAAACAGAGTACCTAAAAACGGCAAGAGAAAATATTGAAGTGATACGGTTGTATATTCGTTTATTAAAAGACTTGCACCAGATAAGCGTTAAGCAGTTGGTATTTGTAAACGGGCATATAGAAAACGTTTCAAAACAATTAGCCGGCTGGCATAAAGCACAAAAAGATGGATGATGAATGATGGAATCCCGAAGGGATGGAATGATTATAGGGATGGAATAATTATAGAAAAATTGATTGAAATTAAAAAACAAAACCCCGAAAGGGTGAAATAAAATGGCAGGAACATTTTCACAAATTTACATACAAGTTGTCTTTGCGGTTAAAGGGAGAGAAAACCTCATCCGTGAACATTGGAAAGATGAATTGCATAAATATATTTCAGGCATCATTAAAGGGAAAGTACAAAAATCAATTATCGTTAACGGAATGCCCGATCATATCCATGCTTTCATCGGTTTACGTCCCGCAATGGCAATTTCTGATTTGGTGAGGGATATAAAAAACAATTCTTCTAATTTTATCAACGATAAAAAATATGTGCAAGGGAAATTTTCGTGGCAGGAAGGTTATGGCGCTTTTTCTTATTCACATTCGCATATAGATAGAGTTTACAATTATATTTTAAATCAAGAAGCACATCACAAGAAGAAAAGCTTCAAAGAAGAATATTTTGATTTATTGAAAAAGTTTGAGATAGATTACAATGAAAAATATTTGTTTGAATGGATTGAAGAATAATAGCACGCGATATAAATGTCACCCCTTCGGGGTTTGAGCTTGTTTTGTTTGTAACTATTATAATAATACCAGCCCTTCGGGCTTAATGAGATGAATGCATCTAAAGAATAAATTCAGATGACGCATCTAAAGAATAAATTCAGATGAATGCATATAAAGAATATAAGCGAGGAACTAACTAAGCCGGATGAGCTTGTTTTGTTTGTAACTATTATAATAATACCAGCCCTTCGGGCTTAATGAGATGAACTTGACTATTGCTTCATCTTGTAAATCTTTGTTTTTATAGTTAAAAAAAATTGTGGCAATAGATTAAACATAGCAACTTCTTGTGTTATTGGTACGAAGATTTATAACTGACGTAATCGGTTAAATAAATTGAGCAAGGTTCAGAGTTTTATGGCTAACATTATTTATTAACATAATAAAGAAAGGTAAGAACAGCAGTACATTTGTGGTGAGCGTTACTTAAAACCAAGCTTAAAAAAGAGGCTGGTGAGCTAAGGCAAAAGTAAGAGAACCTTTTTAATCCCACAATCCGCCCCGCTTTAAGCGTGGCAATGATAAGTTATTTTGCATCAAGCGAGATAATAAATAAAGTGATTGTTTAATATTCTCTGCCTTGTTAGCGGGCAACCGCAACAATAATGGTAACTTCAACAATTTAGGTAACAATACTAACTTTTGGAGTTCTACAGAGAACAATGCAGCGAACGCGTACAACTTGAACTTGTGGAACAATGATAGCAATATCAACGTGAACAATAACAACAAGGAAAACGGTTTTAGCGTGAGGTGCCTCGAGGATTCAAAACAAAAAATACTGCTGCTTTTTTTATTAACTATGGAAAGTAATCTACTTGAAGATTTGTTTACTGCCTATTTTGACGCTCGTAAAAATAAGCGCAATACTATGAATGCACTAAAATTCGAATTGAATTATGAAAGTAATCTTTTTCGGTTATACAAAGATATCGTTTCTAAAAGATATGAAATATCCGGGAGTATTTGCTTTATTAATTTTTCACCCGTGCAGCGGGAGATTTTCGCTGCGGACTTTAGAGATAGAATCGTACATCACCTGGTATTCAACTATATCAATCCAATTTTTGAGAAAATATTTATGAACGATAGTTACAGTTGCAGAAAAAACAGAGGGACACATTATGGAATTAAGAGGATTAGAAAATTCATCAGCCAATGCTCGGCAAACTACTCCAAAGACTGTTACATAATGAAACTTGACATAGAAGGTTATTTTATGAATATGGATAGGGAACTTCTCTATGGCAAAGTAATTGACGGTTTAAAAAACAATAAAGAAAAAATAGGGTGTGATTTTGAATTACTCACATTTTTATTACAGAAAATAATATTTAATGACCCCACAACAAATTGCAATGTGAAAGGCAAAAAATCAGATTGGTTAGGTTTACCGGAAAGTAAAAGTCTTTTTTGTGCTGATGAGGGGCGCGGCTTCCCGATAGGAAATTTAACCTCGCAACTCTTCGGGAATATTTACTTAAATAGCTTAGATCATTACATCAAACAAGAGTTAAAAATAAAATACTTTGGGCGTTACGTTGATGACTTTATCCTAATACACACAGATAAAAATTATCTTTTGGAATGCAGACAAAAAATAAGTGAATATTTAAGTAAATCTTTGTATCTCAAATTACATCCGAGAAAATTTTATTTGCAGCACTTTATGAAAGGCGTTCAATTTCTTGGTGTATATCTAAAACCCTTTAGAGTATACATAGGAATACGAACCAAAACAAACTTTTATAAAAATTTAAAATACTGGCATAACTTAATTGAATGTTCAAAACGAATGCTGCCTGATGGAGGGACACTATTATTAAGGGCACAAGTTAATTCTTCTCTCGGATTAATGGCACATTTCAATACATTTAACTTGAGACGGAAATTTATGGACATCTTAAAAAATTCTGCATTTAGTCCATCCTTTATTATTAACGAACGATGCAGCAAGGTGATGCTTCAGAAATTGAGTTATTTTTGAATTTCTGTGATAACATATTGGAATTATTAAATTGACACTATCGGAGCGATTATGTATAAAAAGAATTTACAGTTAATAATTTTCTTGATGGTGATTATTTCCGGCATTATTTGGGGGGACTCCGGGCAAGGCTTATCTCCAATAAAACCGCTAGATACAAGAACCATTATTACTTTACTAGCGCCCGTCAGCGGAAAAATTTGGGAGGTTGGCAAGACAAAAAATATTATATGGACAAGCAGCAATGTTGTAAACATTAAGATAGAATATAGCACAAACAATGGCTCCAGCTGGACTTCAATTATTTCAGATACTATCGCAAGTATCGGGAATTATAATTGGGTAATTCCCAACACTCCGTCTAACCAATGTAAAATAAAAATATCTTCGTTAAGCGATACTTCTGTTAACAGTGTAAGCAGTACTTTTTCAATTGTTAATTTAACCGGCAATTTAATAGCCGCCTACAATTTTAGCGGCAACACATTAGATGCAAGCGGGAATAATTTTACTGCTGTTCCACACAACAAGATAGAAAGCGTTACAGATAGATTTGGGAGAGACAGCAGCGCCGTTTTATTAGATGGTTCGTCAAGTTATCTCTCTCTTCCACGGTTTACAAATTTTTCCAACATCGGCGATTTTACAATTTCTCTATGGATAAACTTAAAAGCATTTAACAAAATACGAAGATCCACTTTTCTAGACTTACGTGGCGATGGAGTAAACTCCGGCAGCGGCACTTACGTTGCAATTGACTCAATATCCAGCAGCCAAAATGAGCTTCACAACGGATTGAATTATTCTTCAAATAGTTTTACCGAGTATAAAACTGCGTTAACAACCTCTCAAACAGGTAATTGGGTGCATCACGTTTTTCAACGTACAGGGAACCAATTAAAAGCATATCTAAACAATGTTCTTGTAACCAATACATTTACTTCAACTTCAACAGCTCCCCAAAATGTTCCTATTAATTTTTCTTACGGCGGTAGAATAGGAACTGCTTCTACAGACGATGGAACCGGAAATAACTTCACATCCGGCATTATTGATGACATTTCTATTTATGATAAAGCTCTAACTGAAAATGAGATTTCTGCACTCTACAATGAAAAAGGGATAACGCTGCTGTGTGCAAACGATGGTAAAGATTTTATCATCGGTTGGAATAGGGATATAAATTGGGAATGTTTTAATGTACAGAATGTCCGCATAGAATATTCTCCCAACAATGGCAGTACATGGAGCCCAATTATTAATTCTTTTGATGCCGCTAAAAAAACTTATGCATGGTTAGTGCCAAATACCGCAACAACACAAGGAAGAATCCGAATAGTTGATGCTGATAATCCAACTGTAGGCGATACAAGTAAAGCTAGTTTTACAATAAGAGAAAGATCTGTAAAAGTGTTAGCTCCCGTAAGTGGAGAATACCTTAATGTTGGTTCTGATTATGCAATTAAGTGGAGCGCAACGGCTACAGTTTCGGTGGTAAATATAAAATATCGAACAGAAGGAATTACTTCTTCTATTGCAGAGAAGGTAAATGCTTCTGATACTGTCTATCATTGGACAGTTCCTAATAGTCCTTCAAATAATGTTCAAATGATAATTCAAAATGTTGCCGATACAAATGATTACGACATCTCTTATCCTTTCACAATTTTCAAGTTTAATGTTGTTGCTCCAAATGGAGGTGAAAATCTCGGTATGGGTAATACGTTTAAGATCAAGTGGGATAATAAAGAGACCGGTAAAGTAAACATTGATTTTTCTAAGGATAATGGAAAAACTTGGTTGCAAGTTATTAAAGGAACTAAAAAAGACTTAGGAGAATATGTTTGGACTGTTTCAGGTAATAGCGCCTCTGACAGTTGTTTAGTAAGGATAACCGACTCGGCAGACGTAAAAAAACTCGATATATCTGATAGCACATTTAAGATTCTGTCTAACACAAATATTACCGTTATTGCTCCCAACGGAGGCGAACGATTAGAAGCTGGAAAAGTAGCAGTTATTCAATGGTCAACTACGGATGACATTACTTCCGTTAAGTTAGAATATACTACCAACAACGGTACTAATTGGCTCACAATAAAGGATTCGGTACAAAATTCAAAAAGCTATTCTTGGACGGTTCCCTACACAGCTTCTCTAAATTGCAGAGTTCGTATTTCTAATGTTACTAATGTTGCAACATTTGATTTTAGTGATGCGGTTTTCGAGATATTTGTAACGCCTACAATTATTGTTACTCAACCGAATGGCGGAGAAAATTGGCAAGTTTACGAAACTGACACAATTAAATGGACAAGCTTTTTTGTAACCAATATTAAAATAGAATACACAACTGATAACGGGACAAACTGGCA
>MNVA01000194.1 GCA_001871325.1 Ignavibacteria bacterium CG1_02_37_35 | reverse complement strand
ATTCCGAGAAACCGAAAGATCCGTTTGTAATTTTTACTTCACTTAGCTGGCTAATGTTTTAGGAGAAACTCATGAATAAAATATTTGGATTTATACTTATGGCAGCTTTTTTGTTTAGCGGATGTTCGGGATTTCTTTATACAAAAATGTCTCCTTTAGAATTTGCTGATTTCGATTATGGATTTCCGACAAAAAAAGTTTTATCAAATCCTTCCATCTCCTTTATTGATGAAGGACATGGAAAACAGACGATTGTTCTTGTTCACGGACTTGCGAGCAACGCCGGTTTCTGGCGGTACAATATTTCCGAACTTGCCAAACAATATCGCGTCATCGCTGTTGATCTGCCAGGTTACGGAAAATCTCAAAAAAATTATTATCTCTACAATATGAGTTTCTTCGCCGATCAAATTAAACGCTTAGTTGATGAATTAAAGATTGATAAATTTATTTTTGTGGGACATTCAATGGGCGGTCAAGTCGGAATTAATTTCGCAATGCGTTTTCCGGAGCGGTTGGAAAAATTAATTTTAGCATCTCCCGCAGGTTTTGAAGAATTTGAACAAGGCGAAGGCGATTGGCTCCGCAGTGTTATGACGGTTTCCGGAGTGAAAAAAACTACAGAAGAAGGAATTAGAAGAAATCTTTCTATGAACTTTTATACCTGGTCAGACAAATGGGAGTGGATGGTTGAAGAACGCGTCCGTATGGCAAAAGCAAAAGAGTTTGATGATTTTTCTTACGCGGTTGTTCGCAGTGTAAACGGTATGCTTGATGAACCTACGTGGGATAAGCTCGATAAAATTTCCGTTCCCACGTTAGTAATTTATGGAAAGTATGACGGCTTAATTCCAAATCCATATTTGAATCCAGGCACAACCGCCGATGTTTTTAAATCCGGTGCAACAACAATTCCGAATTGCACCTTACATCAAATTGATAATTGCGGACACATGCTGCAAATTGAAAAGCCGGAAGAATTCAATGAAACGGTTTTGGATTTTCTTCAAAAATAATTTTGAGATAAAGTCTCTTATAGAAATGAATCAACATTATTATGATGATCAATTGAGCGATTCTCAGAATCGCTCAATCAACTCACTTTAATAAATGAATGAAAAATGTAAGGTATGTTAAAAATTTTTTTATTGGTTGGGAAATTGTAAACATTTTAAAGGATTTGTTTTATGAGTTGGCTTTAGCGGATGCAGAATGTGGATGATTATAGGGTTGGCTATATATAGAAATCATTTGGTGTAAAGTCAAGTACATTAGTAACTACATCAACATTTCGTTTTCTGTTTTCAAGCCATCTTTTTTTCCAGTATTCAACAAGTTCTTTTTTGCCATAGTTATTGAAATGTGGTTGCTTGGTTTCTCCATTTAAAAACTTTTTAAAATCCATTGATAATGGAATAAAATAAATATTCCGTTTGAAAGAGTGTTTCAATAAAAAATTACTGTCAAAGCCCAAAAGATCGCCTGCACTGCGTATTACACGCATGGCCCAATTTGGTCCGTCACCAAACTTGTGTCCTACTTCAACACCCTTTGATTTGAGAAACTTAATCATAAGTTGTATTGTCTCCTCGCTTAAATGTAAAGTTCCGAAACCCTTTGTCTGTCCGATTGGTTGGTAAAGTAGTTCGTTATTGTATTTGATCCGGTTGTATTGTGAACTGTTACCATATAAACTGGTAGTGAAAATTCCTACAAGTTTATTGGCTTTGCGTTTTTCCTTTAATGTAATTTGGTCTTTGTATTTCTCTCTGTAAATTTCTCTTACCTCGTTAGAAGCAATGATATAGGAAATGAGTTTCCCTCCAAGTAAATAATTGTAGGGTGGAAGTGCTCCGATCACATAAGCATCCAAAGTGTAAATTAAATTTTTCGTTCTTGTTTCTTTATCCCAACCAATCCATTCGTCTCTTTCAGGAATGTGAATAATAGGGCTACCCAAAGCTGCAATTCCGATTACGGGTTTGTTTGGCAATGCTCTGTCTCGGATAATTAGTTTTATTCTCCTCCCTACATATTCACTATAAGGTGATGACCAGTAGTAACGGAACATCCTGAATAAGCGATGTTGTTTTTCTGTCTCGCAAACTTCAATGGTTGGGTTAATTTCTGAATTTATTACATCATAACCACTTGCAAGATTATTTCTTGCAAACTCAATATTATTTTTTATCCAATCTTTTTGTTTCTCAATTATTTCATCTCGTTTGAATGACATGGATCTTTTAATTGTATCCTTGTCGTAGTAATTTGGTGGAACCAATGTAGGATAAAAGTTTTTCTTTGTTGGAAGTTTGAATTTCCAATTCAATCTTTCAAGATCTCGCCTGATACTGTTAACGACCTGTTCATCGAGAGGAATTTGTTTAATTGGTTTGACAAAACCAGCTATTTTTGCTTTCTTCTCAGTGAAATTATTTTGTAATATTAATGCAGATGCTGCCATTAGCTCACTTCAAATTTAGAATCTTCATAAACTTTTTTTCTGAGTAATTCTTCAAACTCTGTTACTCTTAATGGAAGTGCAAATGATTGGTTTGCTGAAACCATATAAAGATTTCCAGGAATTGTTTCTGTTTGAATAAACTTTGCGATCACTCCATCATAGTTAATATTTGATTTCACAAGGGCTCTAATATCATCTGAGTTGCCCATATAAAATGAAAAGAAATTTTCAGCCTGTGTTCTAATCTCTTCAGAGATAGCAGAAGGTCTTTGAGTAATGGCTATTACACCAAGCCCGAATTTCCTTCCCTCTTTCGCAACTCTCACAAACGGATTTGCATTTGATTTTACAAACTCATCCGACAAAACATTTTGTGCTTCTTCAACACATAGAACCGTATCAATGACTTTTTCTTTTTTATCTTCAGTGAAAAATTGCTTGTTGTTCTCGAATAATTTTCTGACAATGATAGTTGATATTATACTAGCTTCTGCATTATCATTAAGAGATAAATCAATGATTACAGTTTTACCTTGTTTAAGATATTTAAAAACATCCTCGATTAATGTTGAGGAACCGCTATGTAAATTTTTACTTTCATCAATTAAATAAGCAATCCTTTTCTTAATTGCTGAGATTGTTTTTTTTGCACTTGCCTCATCTCCTTTATTTTTCATTTCAGCCCAAAAATCTGAGAAATCTCGGTGAAGCCTTTGTGGATCGCTTACATAATTATTAATGTTCCCAATAAAATTTTCCACTTGATTGTCGTCTAAATACAAAAGAAACGATTTCATTACTTCTGAGAAACCCGTGCTAAAATTTAAAATATCTCCAATAGAAAGTTGCTTTGTCATATTGATACGAACTTTTCCACCAAATACAAACCGTTTATCTTTTAGATACTTATCAATTTTTTTGTCGGTGTAAACAACAAGATTTTCTCTGATTTTATCTTCATTTATATCTCCTAATCCATAAGTTTTAATTCCCCGTAAAAAATATTCACCGTTCAAGTCAAAAATTAACTTGCCATAATTTGTATCAGCAATCATATTATAGATTAAAACTTTCATCAGATTTGTTTTACCAAATCCTGATTGAGCAAAAATCATTGTCCGCGTGTCTCTCAGCTTTCTGATGTCAAAAAGAATATCATTTTTATCAAGTTGAATATCATTACCAATACAAAGTTTGCCTATTGCTACTCCGTTTTCATTCGCTTTGTTTAGAATGTTTTCAAACTCTCTTGGTTTTAAATGCCTGGCATGATATGAAACTGTGGGGAGTTTTCTAACTGCTGTGATGAAATCTTTTCCATCTGATGAAAATGTTCCGAGTATTTTGACATTATATGTGTAACTAAACATTTTCTGTTTATCTCTTTCAGAAAGCTCCCGTTCAGCAATGCGTGCATAGTGTACAGCTATAAGTGTTTTATCGTGTGAACGGAAAATCGGATCTTCATCATAAATTTCTGCTTCAACTCGTGCAAGAAATTTTCGTCCATCTTCATCTCGTGGAGTTAATACAATGAAGTCACCTGTTTGAGGACTTGCTTTGCTGTCTTCATAAGAAGAATAAATTAGCAGAGCATTTTCTGTTGTTTTTTGTCCGTAAAGAACACCGAAATCGCGTTTTTCTGTTGTCATTATTTAAAATCTTTCATGAATATCAAGAAATAAATTTTCTATATCTACATTATCCATTCGCTGTTCCTTGTAAAGAGCATACTTTACACGTTTAATGATTTCATCTTTGAAATCATTTTTCAAAGTAACAAAGTTATGTGCTTCAACAAGTGGAAATGGATAACCTAAAATGTAATGTTCTTGTGTTAGTCGAGTTAGTTCCAAAAATATTTTTTCCATTTTTCCCAAATCTCTTTTGTTGTTCTTCTGCCCAATTTCGGATATTGCATCAAAAATATTTAAGTCTACTACTACCCAATCATAGTTTTGTAATTTTTCAACATAATCAAGTCGTGCAACAAAAAATAAACCGAATCCTCTGCCTCCAGTAATGTCTTTCTTTGCAAACATATTTCCTTTGTAGGCAACATCTAAAATATCATCGGGAACTTCAAACCAGCAACAAAGTTTTTGTCTTTTCGGGTCTTTGATAGTGAAAGGATATGTTGGTTTTTTCTGTGTCTCCAAATAGTTATCAATCTTTTTAAAGGTGGATGACAACTCTAATTTTAAAGGGGAATTTTTTGTGACTGCAACACAGATCAGTTCTTTTTCTTTTAGGTATTTTCCCAACTTTACAAGATGAACTTGTTTAATATTATTTGAGCGTAAAGTCCCATCTCTTAAAATAAAATCGCCAGCATTTACTATTGACAATTCTGCAATTTCATAAACTAATGCCCATTCTAAAACATCTTGACAGAAAGAAAGAAGTTTAGAAGTGTTTGAGCAAATTTCTTCTTTAATTGTTTGTTCAGAATAACTAAAAATACTGTAAGGATTCGGCACTCCCGAAAATTGAACAAAATTTTTGACTGGTTCTAAAGAAAGAAATTCGTCAAATATTGCATAAGCGTGGTCTTGATTGGTGATGAGAATATTATTCGGGAAATAATTTTTACCCAAAATAATAGGATTGTCTTTATTATTTAATTTGATCTGTTTTCCATAGTGATAACAAACATATCCAGCCGTATAAATTGCAACGGATAAACCATTGTAAAATTCCTGACTGTTGTAGCTGCCGTCAATAGCAAAAAATTTCGCTTTTGAATCATCAATTTGGTCAAAGGGGATTATCTCAAAGTAATGCGGTGTTTCTGTTTCACCGTCAATAGTAATTATAGGAATCTTGGATGGCCTGTTATTACGTTCATTGATATGTCTTGCGACAATCTCTATTGTTTCGTCTGGAATTTCTTTTTTGTTCATTTTTTTAAATATCTGCAAAAATATTTTTCATGTTGATCTTCTTGATTTTTTCAAATAAACAAAAGATATTATCAATAATTTTCTTATTCTTTATAAATAGTAACCCGAACAGAATCATTTTTCCCCTAAGGTACCTACAACTCAAATTTTTAAAAGTAAATAACAACACATGAAAGAGGATAAAAAGATGGATAAATATAAAGAAAAAAGAAGAATTATTTTATCGAAAATTAAATAATTCTTTGATCCGGGTACTATTTTAGTCTATCCTTAAATTTTCTTCAAAAATAATTTTAGAAAAGCGGCAAACTCAAAATAAGTTTGTCGCTTTATTTCTTTACCAAATTTTTACCCGTTTATTTTCCGGTCTGTACAACGGTTGTCCTTCTTTTATTGAGACTATCAAAGTGGCGTTTCATAAAAAGTTATTTGCCTTTTTTCCCTTTCAGGGGCTTGGCATTTTTCAACAATTTTTTATTTTCTGATTCAAGTCGTCTTTTCAACTTTTGAATATCTTCTTCCGCAGGTAATTGTTC
>MNVA01000235.1 GCA_001871325.1 Ignavibacteria bacterium CG1_02_37_35 | reverse complement strand
ACCCGCTAAAAACCCTTTTCTTAGTACTTAGAGCGTTCGGAAATGTACTTAGAGCCTTAACTTTTCACTTCAGAGTGTCTGGAAACGTACTTAGAGCCTTAACTTTTCACTTCAGAGCGTTGGGAAAATGACTTAGAGCCTAAACTTTTCACTTCAGAGCGTTGGGAAAATGACTTAGAGCCTAAACTTTTCACTTCAGAGCGTTGGGAAAATGACTAAGAGCGTCAACTTTTCACTTTAGAACGTTGGGAAAATGACTAAGAGTCTTAACTTTTCAACTAAGAGTGCCGGGAAAACGACTAAGAGCCCTAACTTTTCTACAGAGAGGGAATAAGATTGTTAGTAAAACTCAACCATAGCGGACTGCACAAAATCGATAACACGTTTACCTGGGGTATTATTTTAGAAATTTGCCAATGACTTTTGTCATCATTAAAAAAATTCTGACTATTGACCATTGACTACTGACTTTTTCCTCAAACTAACACTCAGAGTTTTATAACGAGTTTTCAAGGGTATTTTTAAAATGATGAAAATAAGAAGTGATTTTAAGAAGAAGAAAAAGTATGATGCTTTTGCTGCTAACAAATGAACGGGACATTACTTAAGTACAACATTTCATTACGATAAATATATATCGTTATAAAATAAATAACCTTAGTACCGTTACATCATCCGTCAAACATTGAACATCAACCATGAACCATGCGGTTAACCGCGCTTTGTGATAGTAGTATCTTCCCTTTAAGCAAAACAAAATATCTAAATTGATAAAAGCTTAGCGCCGCCAGTGTTATGCGAGAGAACGACCCTAACAAGCTTTTTCCGAGCCTTAAACTTTTGCTTAAAGGTACTACAGAAAAACAAGCTACAATTTCCATCATTAAAAAAACAACCGGGAAAGATTCAACTATTCAAAGAACAATTAGCATCGGGAATAATACTTAACCTTTTGCTTAGACGAAAATATAAAGAGAATTGTTATATAGCAAGAAAAATTTTGCATTTAGCGAATTTTTTATTTTTGCATAAATATTTTCCTCTTTTAATTTCGTTTACTGAACATGCAACAATAGCGATTCATCTTATACTCAGTTTCATAATACATCTAAGTGCGGCTAAGCCGTCAACCACCCGCCTCGGGCGGTTTGTTCACAGAAAGGATTCATTGGAGTTAAGAAATATTCATTCCCGAAGGGAATGTGGCTGCCGATGGGTTTATTTGTTACAATGATTCAACCCGCCAGAGTCGGGTTGTGGAAATCCCGTAGGGATTTAATCTTGGTAACATTGATATAAAACAAAAAAAGAATCCCGGCAGGGATTCAATATTTTTAATTTTGCGATAGATATAAAAATGGATAATGAAAGTAAGACAAAAATTTCTTGACTTAAAAAACAATCCGCCGTGTGGAAAACTGAGGATACAATAGTATGCCGAGTTACCCATTAAATTCATTCTAAATTTTAGCGCCGACGCTTAAATAATGTTATGCTGTTCATTTACATTTCTAAATAATTTTGCTCTCCGTAGCACAGATTATTAATCTGTGCTACAAAAAATGCTTCTCTCCTTTCAACATTTTTTATATTCTTCTTTTTTCTTTTTAATGCTTCGGGAACATTTTCCCGTTTTGTTTTGTTTGCTATTATAAGAACATTAAAAATGAAATATTTGAGGCATAGATGAGCGAAGTTCAACTTGAAACTGAAATAACGATAACTGAAAAAGCTTGCGGCGAAGTAAAAAGAATTATGAAAGAAAATAAGATTGCAGAATCTTTTGGGCTGCGCGTAGGTGTTAAAGGCGGCGGTTGTTCCGGTATGTCCTATTCATTAGGATTTGACAGCGAACCCCGAGACGGCGATTCGGTTATAGAAATTAAAGGCGTAAAACTTTTTGTTGACGGTAAAAGTCTTTTCTACCTTTCCGGTACTGAATTGGATTTTTCCGACGGATTGAACGGAAAAGGTTTTGTTTTTAATAATCCCAATGCTACAAAGACCTGTGGCTGTGGAAATTCATTCGGTGTATGATGCAAAGAAGATTTTTTCTAAAAGCAGCAGCGCTTTCTACGGTTTCTCTTTATGGGAGATCAATTAACAATTTTAACAATACAATAAATAATAAATTAAGGAGTACTAACACAATGGCTAAATTTGAATTGCCTTCACTTCCCTACGCTTACGATGCACTTGAACCGCATATTGATAAATTAACAATGGAAATTCACCATTCGAAACATCATCAGGCTTATGTTAATAATTTGAACAATGCAGTTGCCGGAACTGAGCTGGAAGGAAAATCTCTCGAAGAACTTTTCGCTTCAATTTCAAAAGCGCCTGCGGCGGTAAGTAATAACGGCGGCGGCGTTTATAACCACAATCTGTTCTGGACAAACATGAAACCAAACGGCGGGGGAATTCCAACCGGTGCAGTAGCTGATGCAATTAACGGAACTTTCGGTTCATTCGATGAATTTAAAAAACAATTTTCTAATGCAGGCGCAACCCGCTTTGGTTCAGGCTGGGCTTGGCTCGTTGTAGCAAACGGAAAATTAGTTGTAACTTCAAGTCCTAACCAGGATAACCCATTAATGGATATCTCTGAAGTAAAGGGTTCTCCGCTTCTCGCGTTGGATGTTTGGGAACATGCCTATTACTTACACTATCAAAATAGAAGACCTGATTATATTTCTTCATGGTGGAATGTTGTAAACTGGGATGAAGTTAATGCGAGATTTGCAAAAGCAAAATAATTCGCTGATTAGTTTAAAATGAATAAACGCAGTCAGAACGGCTGCGTTTATTTATCAATCATTTTGTTGTTGTTCGCTTGTTTCTATTAAGATAGGTTCTTAGAAAATCGTTATTGCTAACATGTTAACGATAATTGAATATTGAATAGTAAGCCAGGAGTGATGAATGTTGAATTGATCATATTTCAATTTCATAATTCGAAATTCCTTGTTAGATATTCATTATTCTTTTCTCCCTTTGGCATTTTTTCTAATCAGCGTCCTGGGAAAAATGAAGAATCTTTACAGCCCAATAATTCCAATTTATTAAACGATTCTATCTCAGTACCAATGCTAAAATTGCGAATGCATCAATAACATACAGCATCCAGTGTACTTCATTTCTCTTCCCAATTACAAATTTAATTACCGTAAAACTTAAAAAACTCCAAATAATTCCTTGAGTGATTGAAAATGTCAGAGGAATTAAAAACATTCCAAGGAATGCCGGAATAGCGTCATCCAATTTCTTCCAGTTTATTTTGATGATAGGCGCACACATAAAAACCCCGACCAATATTAGGGCGGGAGCCGTAGCAATTGATGGAACTATTGATAGCAGAGGTGATAAAAATAAAAACGGTAGAAATAAGAGTCCGGCAACAACTGCTGTTAATCCACTGCGCCCACCTTCCTCAATTCCTGCGGCTGATTCAATATAACTTGTCCCGGCACTTGTTCCAGACAAACCAGCTATTATTGTTGCAAATGAATCAACAATTAACGACTCCTTTATTCTCATCGGCTCACCGTCTTCATCTTTAAGATTCCCGGCTTCCGCAACACCGATAAATGTTGAAAGCGAATCAAACATATCAACAAACAACATCGAAAAAATAACCGGTAGAAATGAAAATTTGAAGGAATCAACAAGATTCAAACTGAAAATCAGGCTGAAGTCCGGCATGGCATATAACCCTTTCCAGGTTACAAGCGTAGGAATACCGAAATTAATAGAAGATGCATTCCCATAAAATCTTCCAATCGGAATTGAAAGTAGAGTAGTAGCCATAATCCCTAAAATTAAAGCTCCTTTTATTTTTTTCACAACAAGAATAATTGTTACAACAAATCCTATAAGAAATGTTATCGTAATGTGATTCATTGCTCCAAGACCCACTATAGTGGCAGAGTTGGCAACTATAAATTTAGCATCAACCAATCCAATAAGTGCTATAAAGAGTCCAATTCCGACAGCAGTACCGTATCTAACCGGTTGAGGAATTGCCTTCACAATTAATTTTCGCACATTGAAAACCGAGAGGAGTAAAAAAATAATCCCCGACCAAAAAACAGCGCCCAAGGCAATACGCCAATCAATGCCCATACCTATCACTACTGTGAACGTAAAAAAAGCGTTTATCCCCATACCCGGGGCAAGAACTATTGGGTTCTTTGCATAAATGCCCATCATAATACTGGAGAAGGCGCTTACTAATATTGTCGCGGTCAGCACTCCGCTAAAGGACATACCTGTTTGTGATAAAATAGCAGGATTAACAATTATGATATACATCGTTGCCAGAAAAGTAGTGATCCCGGCAAGAATTTCAGTTTTAATATCAGATGCAAGTTCTTTTAGATTGAAAAACTTTTCCATAACAAAACCTCTTTTATTAATTGTTTTAATCTGATTGTTTTGTAAATCTTAAATGTTCGTTGTTCCCGAATTCTTTTTTAACAATCTTCACCACTTTCTAAAGGGCAATTCAAAAATACAATATAATTGGAAACTCTACTGCACATATGCTGCATTCAGAAAAGAGCATACAAAGTAGGAACCAGGCGTTACATTTTTTTCAACTCCTAACCTGGACAAGCCCGCCCAAAAGTTGTCGGGTAAACCAAACCAATTTATCACATTCGAATGAATGAATGGCTGTTTGGTTGAATGAAAAACATTCATCCATTCATTTTCATTCAGTCATTCTTTCGCTTTAGTAATCATGTTAATATTCTGCCAATTCGCCGCGGCGAATTACACGAACTTTGCTGATAAAGTACTATGTTTTTCTCCAACGGAAAAAAGCTGCCTGCCCGCCAGATTGCCGGTAGAGAGGCAGGTCAAAAGGAAAAATGAATATCGAATATCAAACACCCGCCTGAGGCGGGTAGACAAGGAATATTGAATGAAGCAGTAATTTATTGATTATTGATCAAAGCCCATTCCCTTTTATGGGCCATGATTAATCAATAATAAATAATCAATAGTCAATATTCAATTATCGTTAACATGTTAGCGATAACAGAAATCTAAGAGCCTACGTTTTTCCCAAGACCCTGCTTGGGAAAAAAGCTAAAGGGAAAAATGAATAATGAATATCGAACACCCGCCTGAGGCGGGTAGACTAGGAATTTCGAATGATGAAGTAATTTATTTATTATTTATTATTGATTATTGATTAAAGCCCATTCCCTTCCATGGGTCATGATTATTCAATAATAAATAATAAATAATCAATATTCAATTATCGTTAACATGTTATCAATAGTGATTCTCTAAGCGCCTAAATTGATCGCCACTAATTTTATTGTTTTATTAAACAAAGAATCCGCTACAAGTAAAATTGTCGATCGCTTATTTTAAATAAATCATCTTCTTTGTTTGAACGAAATTGCCGGCTTTTAGTTGATAAAAATATATGCCGGAGGCGTATCCGCCTTTGACGGAAACTCCGCCTGCCAACTGGCGATTACCTGCTGTTGACTGAAATTCTACTTCATAGCTTCCCGGCGTTTTAACTTCATTCACCAATGTTGCAACTTCATTACCAAGCACATCGTAGACTTTTAGAGTTACGTGAGCGCCAACTGCCAACTGCCAAGTGATGACTGTACTTGGATTGAAAGGATTCGGATAATTCTGCATTAAACTAAATTGTGAAGGAAACTTTTCTTCCGATTCAAGCACTTCAGAATATTTAAATGCACCATCGAGATCAATTTGACATAAACGATAATAAACCTTACCGGAAATCGTCGAACCATCGAAAAATGTATAGTCATGCTTTATGGTTGTCGTTCCACTCCCATCAACAAAACCGATAGATTGAAAGTTTCTGTCGTTAGTCCTCTTTTGAACATCAAAGCCTTTATTATTGGTTTCGGTAGCGGTTGACCACTTTAATTCTATGCCGTGTTTACTTGCGCTTGCGTTAAACGAAGTTAATTCAACAGGAACATCATTAGAGATGGTGATTGAGTAGGGATTTTCCCAACTCGTTCCGTTGGCTGTTCCAATAAGAATGATGTTATAAATTTTATCAAGCACAACACCATTGACAGTAAACATCTGCGTTCCACTTTGAATAAGTTCACGATTGAGTAAATTTGTTCCATCGTAAACAAGTAATGAATCGATTCCGGAATTCGTATTTGTAAGTGTAATTACCAGTTTCCCATCTTTTGCAGCTTTAAATGAAAACGCATCTACATCACGGCTATTCCAATTCATTCCGTGCGTAATGTATCCTTTCGTTTCTTGATTCGGCAGTATTTGGTACGCATAATCTGTTTCTGCAGGTTCATCTATTCCGCGGATAATCGCTTGAACATTATTCGGTTCATCTATGTGATTAATGCTCAACAATAAGGTATCTGCCGATTGAGGAGTACTTGCAGTGCCGTTGTAAAGCTTCTGACGAGCAAGTTCCACAAGTCCATCTTGATTCAATCCATTATAATTTGAGGTAATCCACGTATATCGAATATTTAACAGAAGCGGCATTGAAGCATTATAGGTTGTTCCGCTGCTTAACGATGTAATATTATCCAAGGCGCTTCCATTGCAATTAACATCCTTGTTGTATGGCGCGGGATTCCAAAAGAACGAAGCTTCATTACCACCAAAAAGATACGGCGTTACCGAACCGCTTTGTGTGTATCTTAAATCTCTAATTGCCTCACTTTTTTCATCTGCGCCATTTAAAATTGCAGTTAGAATTCCCCCCGAATGATTACTTCCCAAATGCGGTGTGCCTAACGAAACTACACGGGCAACGCGGTGGCCAAATTCCGATGTTTGATCAACCCAATTTGTTCCTCTTCCGTTAGCTGTTCCGTTATACCCGCGCTGGAGATATTCGCGCGTTTCTAATCCGCCCATTGAATGCCCGATAAGAATTACTTTACCGCT
>MNVA01000067.1 GCA_001871325.1 Ignavibacteria bacterium CG1_02_37_35 | reverse complement strand
TGCCTGACCCGGTTGAACCGGCAATTAATAAGTGGGGCATTTTGGCTAAATCCGAAATTAAGACTTCACCGACAATATCTTTGCCTAATGCGAGCGGAAGTTCCGCTTTGGTGTTGGCGAGTTTGCTTAAGACGGATCTCGCTACAACCAGCGATGGTTCCGAGTTTGGAATTTCAACACCGATTGCACTTTTACCCGGTATGGGAGCAATGATTCTTATTCCCCTGGCAGCTAACGCTAAAGCAATGTCATGCTCAAGACTAACAATCTTACTGATTTTCACTCCGGGTGCAGGTACAATTTCGTACAAAGTAACAACCGGTCCAGGCGTTACTGAAATATCCTGAATTTCAATATCGAAAAGAGAAAGTTTGTCTTTTAGAAGTTCGGCATTTCTTTTTAATTCTTCTTCGGCAACTTTGAAATTTTCTTCGGGAGCTTCATTGAGCAGATCGAGTGAAGGGAAAACGTATTTGATTTTTTCTTCCCACGGATCGGGTAACGCTGCTTCAATATCGCGGTTGGCAGAAATTATTGTATCATCATCTGTAGGCTTCGTCTTTGTATCACTCTCTTCTTCTGCAGAAATATCTTCATCCTTTTTTACTTCAGCTTTCTTTGAAGGAAGTTCATCTTTTCTGATGATGCGGATTGTTGTTTCTTCTTTTTGCTCATCGGTAAGTTCGTTTTGAGACTCGGCAGCATTTGTTTCAGAAACGGGAAAAATGGTTTTGCTCTTTTTCTCGCGAAGTTGTTTGATCTTGTCTAAATTCTCTTTTTCTTTAACGGAAGTTTTGGGCTCTTTTATTTGCTCCTGCGCAGTATC
The DNA here is from genome assembly GCA_001871325.1 of Ignavibacteria bacterium CG1_02_37_35. Classification (GTDB taxonomy): domain Bacteria; phylum Bacteroidota; class Ignavibacteria; order Ignavibacteriales; family Ignavibacteriaceae; genus UBA1563. The sequence goes on along the minus strand of MNVA01000067.1, from coordinate 5,422 downwards.
GTCTGATCCGGAAAAGAAAGAAGCAAGCCAAACAAATATTTTTTCAATTTTAATATCAAAAGCAATGATGAGGGTAATCACCATCAAAGAAGTTAAAAGAAGCATACTTCCAATTCCGCCAAGTAATGTACCCAAAGCTTTTCCTAAAAAATCTCCGAACGCTCCGCTTAGCTCATATGTCTGGTAAAAAATATTATACTCAAGCCGAATAATTCCAAAAATCGTTGAGAGCAAAAGTGCCGACACTATTAAAAAATTGGAAATGTTTAGTAATGTTTTTATTTCAATCTTTTTAAAAAGCGATAATCCCCAGAGACCAATAAGTGAAGGAAAGATGAGCGAAAAAATGCCGAGTGTGTTGTTGATGCTGAATTCAGCTAAATAGACGCCGACAATACCGAGCCAGTTTTGAGCGGTGTGCAGTTCGCGCTGCAATTCATCGCTGTTGAATGTGCGAAAGAAATCGTTCATTCTATAGCTGAGCAAGGCGCGGTCCATGCGGGAGTAAGAAACTATACTTAATAAAAGGATGAGAGCGAAAATTATCAGAAAGATGCCCAGAATTTTCTTTTTCTTTTCTGCGGATAAAGAAAAGTAGGGAGAATCTTTTTTTACTTCGGCAGTTTTGCTGTTAGTTTTTTTTGCCATTTTTTTAGCTAATGGTTGATAAACCGGATACTTGCTGTTCTTGAGATTGCCGGGATAAAGTTTTTATTACGCTGGAAGCAAAGACCGGAATCAGTTCGGTAATATTTAACTTGGCACAATATTTTAAATCTTCCTCGAATCCGTTTCCAATTAAAAAATTTCCGTGTTCCGATTCAGAAAACATTTTCTTTAAATTCTTCCCGAATGTTTTTGCAATTGAAACCGCAGCCAAACCCGAATCGCTTAATTCAACATTCTGTGAAAGAGAAGCTGTTTCAGAGATCAGTTTCCCGGCACACACGGTATCCTCCAAACAAAAATTATTGTTATTTCCCGCACAAAGAATTTCGAAAGGCTTTTTCAGTTCTAATAAATATTTTACTACAGCGGAAAGATTGAGAAACGAGGCGAGAAGAACTTCATTGGAATATTTTGCTTTAACGATCGCCTTTGTTCCATTGGTGGTAAAAAAGACGATGGATTTGCCGCCGATGGCGTCATTCGTATATTCTAAAGGAGAATTCCCAAGATTAAAGCCGTCAATTTTTTTCGCGTTTCTTTCTCCGCAAATTAGCGTTTGACCGCCGAACATATTGCTTGAAGCCTTCATTGCAAATTCAACCGAACCGACCGGAACAATCTCTTTCGCCCCGTTCATTAGCGCCGTAACAATAGTTGTAGATGCACGAAGAACATCTATAACGACTGTCGTTTTCCCTGAGAAATGGAGTTCGTCAACATTTGAGGGGGAAAGAACAACATTTATTTTCATTTTTTTAGCCCTCTTTTTATTTTGATATAAACGGAAGTCTGCCTATTTGAGCGGGAATTTCTTTTCCTCGAATAAGCATTTGCACTTCTTTTGTTTTCTTTAAAGTATCGGTTGAAAGATAGGCAAGCGCAATTCCTTTTTCAAGAACCGGGCTTACCGTTCCGCTTGTAACCGTTCCGATTTCTTTTCCTTGAAAAACCACCGAGTAACCGTGGCGCGGAAAAGCCCTTTCTTCAATTACCAAAGGAGTTAATTTTCTTTTCAAACCATTTGCTTTTGCATTCAACAATGCTTCTTTACCAATGAAATGAGGCTTTGATAAACGGGTTATCCAGCCTAGACCTGCTTCTAACGGATTTGTGGTTTGATCTATATCGTTGCCGTATAAGCAATAACCCATTTCGAGACGAAGGGAATCTCGCGCGCCTAAACCAACCGGTTGAATGTCAAATTCTTTTCCGGCATCAAAAAGTTCGTTCCAGATTTTTTCCGCATTTTGTTCGTCACCTTTAAAATAGAGTTCGTAACCTACCTCTCCGGTATAACCGGTGCGCGAAATAATCATATCGGTACCGGAAATTTTTCCGAACAAGAAATGATAATACTCAAGCGGGATGTCTTTGCCGTAAAGTTTTTCAATTATTTTTTTTGAATTTGGACCCTGCACGGCAAGCAAAGAATATTCATCACTGGCATTAATCAAATCAACGCCGAAAGAATTATTTTTCTGCATCCATGCAAAATCTTTATCAATATTGGAAGCATTGATCACAAGTAGATATTCCGTATCGGAAATACAATAGACGAGAAGATCGTCAACTATTCCGCCGTCTTCATAACACATTGCAGAATACTGCACGCGTCCCGGGAATAATTTTTCAACATCGTTCACCGTTATTTCCTGAACAAAGTCAGAAGCTTTTTCGCCGCGGACGAAGACTTCACCCATGTGGCTGACATCGAAGACGCCGGCTGATTGCCTTACGGCTTTATGTTCGGCGATAATCGAAGAATATTGGATCGGCATTTCGTAGCCGGCAAATTCAACAAGTTTTGCATCAAGTTTTTTATGAAGAGCATAAAAGGTTGTACGTTTCATTTGTTTTAAGGTTTTGTTTTTAGAATTTATTTTTGAGTTTTTTCCCAATCGCTTAGGAATTTTTTTAATCCGCTATCAGTCAGCGGGTGATTAAATAATTTATCAATAACTGAAAAGGGCATCGTGCAGACATCCGCACCAATCAATGCCGCTTCAACAAAATGCAGAGGATGACGGATACTGGCAACAAGCACTTCGGTTTGGTAATCATAGTTTCGATAAATTTGAACGATTTCTTCAATCAACTGCATGCCGTTGTGGCTAATGTCGTCGAGTCGTCCGACAAAAGGGCTGATGTAGGAAGCGCCGGCTTTTGCTGCAAGCAGCGCCTGCGCCGGAGAAAAACAAAGTGTAACGTTTGTTTTAACTCCTTCGGATGACAGAGTGCGGACGGCTTTCAACCCTTCTTTGATGAGCGGAACTTTAACAACAATATTTTTATGAATCGCCGCAAGCTCGCGCCCTTCTTTTAGGATGCCTTCATAATCAGTTGCAATAACTTCAGCGCTTACCGGTCCATCAACGATGGCTAAAATTTCATCCAACATTGCGCGAAAGTTTTTTCCTTCTTTAGCAACTAACGAAGGATTTGTGGTAACACCGTCTAATAACCCGAGTGAAGCGGCTTCGCGAATTTCTTTAATGCTTGCGGTGTCAATAAATATTTTCATATAACTCTCCAAGTTTTTAAACAATAAAATTACTAAAACATTTTAAAATGCAATGTGTTTAGTTTGTAATATCTGTTTTATCTTTCTTTGAATAAAATCTGTATTGGTGCATACTCAGCAGGTTATCTTCAACAACTTTTATGCGTAAGAAATTTTTAAGTTGAAGTTTAAACAACATACTAAAAAGTCCCTCGTTTAACTTACTTGCAATGGAGGGATGACATTTAAGAATAAGTGTACGTTCAGAAGAATTGATTTTATGCTTTCCGATCCACTCTTCAATGTCGTGTAAAACATGCGATTTTTTTGTAAGCAGCCCGGTTCCGGCACAATAGGCGCACTGTTCATACGTCATTTGAATAATATTCTGTCTGATTCTCTGTCTTGTAATTTCAACTAAACCGAAATCGGACATCGGCAAAAGAGAAACTTTCGCGCGGTCTCTTCGGAATTCTTTTTTCATCTCATCATAAATCTTTTTTCTGTTTTTATCATCTTCAAGATCAATAAAATCAATAACTATAAGTCCGCCGATATCTCGTAATCTCAACTGCCGGGAAATTTCCCGCGCTGCTTCCAAATCGGTTTTTAGTGAATTTAATTCTTGTTCTTTGTTTGCTGCATATCTACCGCTATTCACATCAATAACAACCATCGCCTCGGTATGTTCGATGATTAAATATCCGCCGCTTTTCATCGGAACTTTTCTGCCGAAAAGAGTTTTAATTTGTTCTTCAATTTTGAACGCTTCAAAAACAGATTGTTTCGATTTATAAAACTCAACTTTTTCCGCTAAATCCGGATGTACCAATTCTACATAATCTTTTATCTGCTTATACAGTTTTTTGGAATCTATTATAACTTTAGAAATGTCGGCGGTAAACAGATCGCGGATAACACTTGATGTGGTGTTTAAATCTTGATAAACGAGCGCCGGTGGTTGTTCAGTTTTAATTGCTTCTTCAATTTTTTCCCATGTTTTCTTAAGCAGGTTGAGATCTTCAAGAAGCGCTTCTTCGGATTGATTTTTTGCAACTGTGCGGATAATTAGTCCAAAGTGGGGAGGAAGGATTCCGCGGGCAAGTGTTCTCAGTCTTTTTCTTTCTTTAAAATCAGTAATTCTTTTTGAAATACCAACTTTGTTATCAAAAGGAAGCAGCACACAAAATCTTCCGGGAATGGAAACTGATGTTGAAACACGAACACCCTTGTTGCTTACGGGTTCCTTTGTTATCTGAATTACAATTTCTTCCCCTTTTTTTAACTTCGGAACGCCATTAATGAGGCGATTATCTTGATGGGCAGGCTGAGGAGAATTCGGGCTGTCTTCAATATCTTCCTCGATATCAACATCGGAATCATCGCCAGCTAAAGATTGAAAATCTTTTGTACGCATCCCGATATCGGAAAAATGGAGAAAAGCATCGTGCTTCATTCCAATATTGATGAAAGCCGCTCTTATTCCGGGGAGAACACGCGCAACTTTTCCAAGATAAATATCGCCGACCATACGACGATTTTCGGGATAATCAACAAAGAAGTCGACCAATGTCCCATCTTCCGTAATTGCAACCCGTGTCTGCGATGCGGAAGAATTGATAATGATTTCTTTTACCATAATTGTAAAAACCTTTTCTTGTCTCTATCGGTTCTTTCAAAAAACCGCAGGTACATTTTAAAAACTCGGTCTTAAATGAAAAGATTTTTGTCCCTGAAGAGAAGGGGCAATTCTCTAACGAAGAGAAGAAAAAAAATCTTTCAAAGAGACTTTTGACTAAACGGAACACGAATGTTTCCTTATAATATTTATTTTCGAGTAAACTGAACCAAATTGGTTTAAAACTTAAACTTATTTTCCCAAGCATGAATGGATGGTTGAGTGTATGAATGAATGATTTGTTTTTTTAACATTTTAATGATTTTCATTCAACCATTCAATCATTCAGCCATTCAATCATTCAATCATGCCCGGATTTTATCAGAGTTTTGTTAGCTGTTTAATCAGTTCTCAGGGACTACGTTTTTCCCAAGACCATGCTTGGGAAAAAAGCTAAAGGAAATAATGAATATCGAAAAAGGAATTTCGAATGATGAAGTTGAACTGCTTATTGCTTTAACTTCGAAATTCATTATTTCTTGTTCATTATTCGTTATTCAATTATCGTTAACATGTTAGCGCTAACAAGAATCTAAGAGCCTACGTTTTTCCCAAGACCATGCTTGGGAAAAAAG
>MNVA01000021.1 GCA_001871325.1 Ignavibacteria bacterium CG1_02_37_35 | reverse complement strand
AACTTCCAAACATTTTGACCATATTATAAATCGGCAACTAGGGGAAATGACACATCGGGAAAAAAGCTTTCCTTCTTCACCGGCTGACAAAAAATCAGTTAATATTTGCTTAGAGTTCTCCTATGCGTCAACAAATATACAGCAGTTAACTGTTCTCTATGCACACGAAGTATTAAAAAGAGTTAACGGAAATAAAGCGATGACGGCTAGAATTTTAGGAATTTCGCGCCCCAAACTTAACCGGTTGCTGACCGGTGAGTTGATTATCTAAATCATTATCGTTCAACAGATCATCCTTCTGTTTATGCAGAAGCATATCCGGGTTGAATTACTCTGATCGCATAGTTCCGGTTATACGAACAATTTTTACAAAACTCATCGAGAATTTCTCTCTTTTCAAGTTTCGTAGAAGTAAAATAGCGTTTCTTTTTTTCTTGTAAGTATTCTCTTTTTGCTTTTCCGCTCATAGGTAACCTCAATTATTTGGGTTACCTAAATTATGGCGCAATGCGAGACAACTATCCCGGCTGCCATCCCCTTTTTTAAAACCAATTTTTAGCTTAAATTTCTCCTACAAAATTCTCAAACAAAAAAATCTGGATATTCATGGCAGTTTTAGTTACCGGCGGCGCAGGTTACATCGGCTCTCACGTTGTTCGGTTGTTGATCAAAAAAGGATTGGATGTAATCGTTCTCGATAACCTTTCACGCGGACACAAAGCATCGCTTCCGCAAAATATTATTTTTGAGGAAGTTGACTTATTAGACGGCGATAAATTGTCTGCGGCAATTCAGAAACATAAAATTGAATCGGTAATCCACTTTGCAGCATTTGCTTACGTCGGTGAATCGGTTGAAAATCCCGAAATGTATTACCGCAATAATGTTTTGGGCAGCTTTAATTTGATAAACGCACTAAAAGAAAAAGGGGTGAAAATTTTTGTGTTCTCGTCAACTTGCTCTCTGTACGGTAATCCGCTGACGATTCCAATTTCTGAAGAAGAAACAACAAAGCCTATTAATCCCTACGCAAAAACAAAATTGATGATTGAACAAATTCTTGCCGATTACGATTTCGCTTATGGTATGAAGTACGTTGCACTTAGATATTTCAACGCCGCAGGAGCCTCAACTAAGGGAGAGATTGGTGAAAGTCATTTTCCCGAACCACATTTAATTCCCTTAGTTTTGTTTACGGCTCTTGGTAAACGGGAAAGCATATCTGTTTACGGCGATGATTATCCAACCGATGACGGAACTTGTATCCGCGATTATATTCATGTTGAAGATTTAGCCGATGCACATGTAAAAGCTTTGGAATATTTAAATAACGGAAATTCATCACAAATTATTAATTTGGGAACGGGAGATGGAAATTCTGTTAAAGAAGTGATCTCCGTTGCCGAAGAAGTCACCGGCAAAAAAATTAAATCGGTAATTGCGCCGCGCCGCGCCGGCGATCCCGCTGTGTTGGTTGCAGATAATAAAAAAGCGAAAGAAGTTCTTGGATGGAATCCGAAATTTAATTTAAAAGATATTATACAAACAGCGTGGCAGTGGCATCAGAACCACAGGTATTAATCATCTTACTCATTAGATGATGAGTGATAAAATATTTTGATTGTTGAATGGGTCGAGAGTTTGGTTGAGTGTTTGCATGATTGAATCTTTAAAAATTGAAACATTCATCCATTCAATCATTCGCTCATGCATTAAAGTTTTTTCAGATTAGTATTATAACCAAATAAAGGAAACAAGTTAAATGAAGGGAATAATTCTCGCAGGCGGTTCCGGTTCGCGGATGTATCCGATCTCGCAAGTTTATAGCAAACAGCTTACGTTAATTTATGATAAACCGCTCATCTATTATCCGCTTTCGGTGTTAATGCTTGGCGGAATAAAAGAGATTTTAATTATCTCAAACGAAGAAACGATTCCTTCTTATCAAAAATTATTTAAAGACGGTTCGAATCTTGGACTTTCAATCGAGTATGTTGTGCAATCGGCTCCAAATGGAATTGCAGAAGCGTTTATTCTCGGCGATAAATTTATCGGAAATGATTCCGTTACCTTAATTCTCGGCGATAACATTTTTTACGGCAATCTCGATTTCTTTTATAAAGGAATTAAAAATAATTCAGGCGCTACGGTATTCGGGTACCGCGTAAATGATCCCGAGCGCTATGGAGTTGTTGAATTCGATAAAGACGGAAAAGCTCTTTCCATTGAAGAGAAACCACAAAACCCTAAATCAAAATTTGCTGTTCCCGGATTATATATTTATAACAATGAAGTTGTAAATATTTCTAAGAATTTAAAACCTTCTTCACGTGGTGAGTTGGAAATTACTGATGTGAATACTACTTATTTAACTAAAGGCAAACTGCGCGTTGAGAAAATCGGTCGCGGTCTGGCTTGGCTCGATACCGGAACACCGGAATCTTTATTGCAAGCATCAAACTTTTTCGGCACCATTGAAGACCGGCAAGGTTTAAAAGTCGCATGTATAGAAGAAATTGCTTACTACATGCATTTTATTTCAAAAGAACAATTTAAAGAAGTAATTCAACTAATGCCAAAATGCCAGTACAAAAATTATCTTGAAAATATTCTCGCGGATGCCGAATGAAAGTAATTGACAAACAATTAAACGGACTGCTCCTGCTTCAGCTTGATGTGTTTGGCGATGAGCGCGGATATTTTTTTGAATCGTTCCACTTTTTGCGCTATGCCGGATTCGGGATTACTCAACCCTTTGTGCAAAATAATGTTTCCAAATCGGTGAAGAATACGCTTCGCGGCTTGCATTATCAAGTTGGAAACGCTGTTCAAGGAAAATTAGTGCAGGTGTTGTCGGGAAAAGTTCTCGATGTAGCGGTAGATATCCGTTTTGGTTCGCCATCGTATGGAAAATATTTTGCCGCAGAAATTTCTGAAGAAAACCATTATCAGTTATGGATACCTCCCGGTTTTGCACACGGTTTTTCGGTTCTCTCGGATGAAGCAATTTTCTCTTATAAATGCACGGCGATTTACAGCAAAAAAGATGAGCGGACAATTCTTTATAACGATGCCGATTTAAATATCAATTGGAAAGTTTCCGAACCGTTACTTTCTCCAAAAGATTTACTTGGCAAAAAATTTTCTGAAATAGAAAAAGATTTCTTTTATAATAAGGAGGTTCTATGAGCCTAAAAGATTCGTCAATATTTTTTACCGATAAGGAACAACTCGAGAGTTATTCCCTTGCAAATCAATTTGCAGAACACCTTGAATTCATTTTGGTGAAGGATAAACTTTCCGTCACGCATGATGATATTTATTATTCAATTTCAATGTCTGTGCGCGATCGCCTCGTCCGTAAATGGCTTCGTACGATGCACAAGTATAATGTTGATGATGTGAAGCGGGTCTATTATTTATCTTTGGAATTTTTGATGGGAAGACTGCTCGGCAATGCTCTTATTAACATGGACTATTACGACGAGAGTTACAATATTTTAAAAGAAGCCGGTTATCATTTAGAAGAATCGAGAGACCAGGAACACGATATGGCCCTTGGCAACGGCGGTTTAGGAAGACTTGCCGCTTGCTTTTTAGATTCTATGGCTACGCTTGAGCTTCCTGCTTTTGGATACGGCATCCGTTATGAATATGGGATTTTTGAACAAGATATCGAGAACGGATTTCAAGTTGAAAAACCGGACAACTGGTTGAGCTACGGAAATCCGTGGGAAATCCTTCGCCGTGAACTTTCCTACCGTATTCGTTTTTACGGCAGAGTTGAAATGCAAAAACAATCGGACGGACAAATGAAATTCGAATGGAAAGATACCGAAGACATTCTTGCCGTCGCCTATGATGTGCCGATTCCCGGTTTTCGAACGAACACTGTAAATAATTTGCGTTTGTGGCAGGCAAAAGCAACTCATGAGTTCAGTTTTAAGGAATTTAATTCCGGTAATTACGTGGCTTCTGTACAGAAAAAGAATGAATCGGAAAACATCTCCAAAGTTCTTTATCCGAACGATACTATGGTTAAGGGAAAATTCCTCCGCTTAAAACAACAATACTTTTTTAGTTCGGCGACTCTGCAGGATATTATCAGGAAGTATAAGTACAAACACGCGAACTTTGATGCATTCTCCGAAAAAACAGCTATTCAATTAAACGATACGCATCCTGTTATTGCCATCCCTGAGTTGATGAGGATCTTGATGGACGAAGAAGGATTAAGTTGGGATTACGCATGGGATATTGCTATAGAAACTTTTGCCTACACAAACCATACAGTTGTTCCCGAAGCATTGGAAGAGTGGTCTGTTAAGATAATGGAATCACTTTTACCCAGGCATTTGCAAATCATCTATGAAATTAATGCCCGGTTTTTAAAATACGTTCAAGAACAATACACAACAGATGCTGAAATCATTGCACGGCTGTCTATAGTTCGTGAAGGAGAAGATAAAAAAATCCGGATGGCGAATCTTGCAATTGTTTGCTGTCACTCAATAAACGGCGTTGCCGCACTTCATACCAACATTCTCAGGAATAATATCTTCCCCCATTTTTTTGCACTTTATCCTGAAAAATTTAAAAACATCACAAATGGAATCACTCCCCGCCGCTGGCTGAAAATTGCCAATCCTTATCTATCCGAAGCAATATCAGAGCATATCGGAGACGGCTGGACGAAAGACCTCACTCAAATTAAAAAACTTGAGAACCTCATTGACGATAACCAGTTTATGGAAGTTTTCAGAGAAGCTAAATGGCTGAACAAGAAATTTTTAATTGAATATATCGAAACTCAACAGCAGGTTAAAATTAATCCCGACTCAATGTTTGATGTGCATGTAAAAAGATTTCACGAATATAAACGACAACTGTTAAATGTGCTGCACGTAATTACGATGTACAACAAAATTAAAGACAATCCCCGCGCATCACTCGTACCGCGGACGGTTATCTTTGCCGGAAAAGCGGCGCCCGCTTATTTTCAGGCAAAACTCATTATTAAGTTGATCAACAATGTTGCCGGCATTATAAATAATGACCACACGATTGGTGACAAATTGAAAGTCGTCTTTCTTAAAAACTATTCTGTTTCGCTTGCGGAAAAAATCATTCCCGCAACGGACTTGTCAGAGCAGATTTCAACCGCCGGGCTGGAAGCTTCCGGAACGGGCAATATGAAGTTTGCGCTTAACGGAGCTTTAACGATCGGCACGATGGACGGAGCGAACGTTGAAATTCGTGAAGAAGTCGGCGACGATAATATTTTTATTTTCGGATTGCTCTCGGATGAAGTTAGAAAATTGAAATCAAATGGATATCATCCGCGAGATTATTACGAAAGCATTCCGGAGCTAAAGCGGGTGCTTGATATGATCCAGGACAATTATTTCAGCATTTTTGAGCCGGGGATATTCCAACCGCTTATTGATGAATTATTAAATGTGGATTATTATTTTCTGCTTGCAGATTATCAATCGTATGTAAAAATACAATCGAAGGTTAGCGCTCTTTATAAAAACAAAGACGAATGGTTCAAAAAGGCGCTGCTCAACGTTGCCCGCATGAGCAAGTTCTCCAGCGACCGCTCAATTCAAGAGTATGCCAAATTAATTTGGAATGTAAAACCGGTTAAGATTGATGAAGCATAAAGAGGACATTTATAGATTAATCGCAAGATGTAAAAAAGTTAGAAACAAGAAAAACTTATTACTTTTGACTTTTGACATTTGACTTTACCAGTGTACATTCTCGGAATATCAGCCTTTTACCATGATAGCGCTGCCTGTTTGCTTAAAGACGGTGAAATACTCTCTGCTGCGCAGGAAGAAAGATTCACCCGCAAAAAAGGGGATCATGCTTTCCCGACGCAATCAATAAATTATTGTTTGCACCAAGCCGGAATAACCGGAAAAGATTTATCGTACGTAGTTTTTTACGATAAACCTTTCCTAAAGTTTGAACGGCTGCTTGAAACTTATCTTAACTTCGCTCCGGTTGGAATAAAA
>MNVA01000002.1 GCA_001871325.1 Ignavibacteria bacterium CG1_02_37_35 | reverse complement strand
TTACCGTGTAAGTTGTACTTGGCGCAAGGCTGTCAACAAATAAAACCGTATCCGTTGCCGCAAGAAAACCATGGAAGAATTCTTTTTCATTTATCTTAACGGAGATAGGGAGAAAAGTGGTATCATTCAGTTTCTTAACTTTTATCCATGCTTCGGTGCAAGAAACGCCGTCAACACTCAACTCAAGAGAAGGGGGAGTAATTATTATTGGTGGTTTATCAATTTCCGTCGGGGATTTTTTACAGCCAAGGTTAAACAGCACAAAACTTACAAATACAAAAGAGAGGATGTATTTTTTCATAAAGGTTTTCCGGTAACGGTTAAGAGTGTAAGGTGTAAGAGAAAAAATATTTTATTCATCTAAGAAACTTTTCCCTTTAAGAGAATTTTTTATCTTGAAAAATTCAGCGACAGTTTTTCCAGCATCGGAAAAAGTTCCCCTGGTGCCTAAATCTTTACCAAATTTATTTTTTCGATAGAATAAAAGTGGAACATATTCGCGCGAATGATCCGTGCCCGGAGTTGTCGGGTCGTTCCCATGATCGGCAGAAATGAGCAGTCTATCAGTTTCATCCATTTTTTCAATTAATGATGGCAAAAAAGTATCAAATTCTTTTAAAGCTTTGGCGAAACCCGCCGGATCGTTCCGGTGCCCATAATAAACATCGAAATCAACTAAATTTGTAAAAATAAAACTGTTCGAAACTTTCGACGCGTACTTAAGTGTTTTGTTACAGCCATCTATATTCGACTTCGTTGGGTCTTGAATTTGAATCCCTCTTCTGTTAAATAGATCATTTATCTTTCCGATACCGATAGTTGGTATCTTTTTTTCATAGAGCAGATCAAGAACCGTTATATCGGTAGGGTCAAGCGCATAATCATGACGATTGGTTGTTCTTATAAAATATCCTTTTGAACCAAGAAACGGACGTGCAATTACCCTTCCGACCAGATAGGGCGCGGCTATCACTTTTTGACGGGTTATGAGGCAGATTTCATAAAGCCTTTGTAACGGAATAACATCTTCGTGAGCCGCTATTTGGAAAACTGAGTCGGCTGAAGTGTAAACAATCGGGAAACCGGTTTTAAGATGTTCTTCTCCAAGCTGTTGAATAATTTCGGTACCGGAAGCCGGTTTATTACCAAGGAATCCTTTACACTTTGTGTGCTTCAAAAAGCTCTTCATCATTTTTTCGGGAAAGCCGTGTGGGAAATAAGAGAAATCATAGTCAATTGAGATTCCTGCGAGTTCCCAGTGCCCGGTTATTGAATCTTTTCCCTTAGAAATTTCTTTTAATTTTCCATAAGAAGCTGTAGGAAATGAAACAGGAGGAATGCCTTCAATTGCTGCGATGTTTCCCAGTCCAAGCGCCTGGAGATGCGGTAAATCTAAGCCGCCGACTGCTTTAGCCATATTAGCTAAAGTGTGACTCCCTTCATCGCCATAAAGATTTGCGTCCGGTAATTCTCCGATTCCTAATCCATCTAATACTATGAAAATAAAATTGTTGATCGCCGCCTCAATTTATATTTCTGACTTTATTGCCCCCACCTTCAATTGCTTTTTCCAGGGCAAGGTTAGCGTTGTAAAGCACTTCTTCATGGTCGGTTTTACCCTTTGCCGAAGCAACACCGACCGAAATAGTAAAAGTTGTTTGTCGTGCGACTACGGATATTGGCTGACGGGCAACTTTAACCCGCAACTTTTCAGCCCAGATGTAGACATCTTTTGCAGAGTAGTTTAGGAAAAAGACGGCAAACACTTTTTCATCAAGTCTGCCAAAAAGTTTATATGCATCAATTTCAGAAAGGATCATTTCTGAGATAGACGCCAAAATTTTAGTAAACGGATTTCCGTCAAACAATGATTCCTGCTCGAGGAACTCATCAATACGAATAAGAGCCACAGAACAATCCAGGTTAAATTCTTTGGCTTTAATCAATTCTTGGGAGACTCGTTCATTAAACGTTTTTGTGTTTAATGCTTTAGTTTCGATGTCAATCGCCAGATAACTTTTCAGAGCGTTTTGTGTTGCGAAGGAATAGATGATAAAGGAAAGAATCCCAACAGAACTGAGAAGAAAATCAATATCCGATTTTGAATAAGCATTTTTTCGTAAACTTTCAAAACACAGTGCGCCATAATTTTGATTCTGGAATACAAGGGGAATAACAACGAACGAACCGTCGAAAGTTACATCTTCATTTTTTGAAAATCGTTTATAATCATTTGCGGATGTATCGTCAATTTTTACAGGTAAACCGGTTAAAATGCTTTTCCCTGCCAGCGTTCCGTTCAACTCAACTTCCAGATTTTCGCCAACATATTTTAGAGACGTTTTATTCCTCACCCGCATTGTTTTGAAATTTTTTGCCGGCGGGTTGTAATAAACAAAAACGAAAGCATCCCATGCAAGTAAAAATTCAATAGATTTTTCTAACGCTTGCATTACATCCTTTTCATGTTCAAATGAAGACGAGGGGGTTATTAAACTAAGTAATCCATGAAGTCTTCGTTGAGATACAAATTCTGAAAATTTTTGTTCGAAGATATTAATTAATATCGTTATCAGGCGGACAAAACGTCCAAGAGAAAATATGGTTTCGATACCGAAGCTGTCATTTGTTTTGGAATCAATGGCAAGAACACCAATTAACTCTTTCTCATAAAAAATGGGAACACCAACAAAACTTTTAATTCCTTGGGGTTTATTGTAATAGCGGATAACATCAGCTTCGGCTGTTTTGGATATATCGGAAAGAAGTTCCGGATCGCCTGTGGTAACGATTTTACTTAAAATGTCATCTTCAATTCCCAACTTGCTTTTTATAACATCAGTAGAATTGGAAATATACCTTTCCACAGAAAGTTTTTCTTTCTTTTTATTATACCAAAAAAAGATAGCAGTATTTGAAGCATACGCTTCCTTGATAACCGAAAGTATTTTTTCTAAAATGAAAGAGAACTGACCATCGTATCCAACCTCCTTCGGAAGTTCCTCATTAACGATTTCAGCAAACCGTTCTTTCAAATCATGCGGTTTTTCGGGAGACTGAGGAGCCTTTACTTTAAAGTAATTATCTTCTGTTATTATTTGGGAACTCGAGTGCTTTGCAATAATTTCAAACGAACTGTCTTCATCTAGGCTGGGGGGGGTATATTGCTTTTGTTGATCTTGTGAAAAATCTGACTCCCCTCTTTCGGAATGGAGATCAAAGAGAGGAATTTTGCGGAAGTTATCTCTTAAAAAAAGAATTGAACCGACATAGATGAAAGATAGGAGAAGCGCAATGATTCTAATAGCCACATCTTGCACAAAAAAAGTTATGGAAAGTAATACGGGAAAAATTAAAAAAAATAGTAATCTTTTCTTTTGTCTTCTATCCATAGCCGTTTCAAAAATGTTTAATTAAGTTTTTGCTAAATATAACCTTAGCCCGGTTTATTAGCAACTTTTGAATTAAATTTAACTTGGTCTAATTGACAATATAATTGCTTTTCGATCTCTCTTTTCCATTTGCCGGACAAAATTGAATAGAAGAAAAGATTTGTTCCAAAATTAAAATCCGGAAAATATTTTGAAACCATTTTTTTGGCGGAGGCAATCTGCGATTGGTTCAGTTTATCTGCTTTGCTTAAAATAATAAAATAGGGCAGGTGATAAAACGAGATCATGTTATACAAGTCAATGTCACTTTGCATCGGCTCATGGCGGCTGTCTATAAAATGAAAAATCAGCGCTATGGATTTGGCTGCCCGGAAATAATCTTCAATCAGTTTCCCCCAGCGTTTTCTTTCTACTAAACCAATTTTGGCATAACCAAATCCGGGAAGGTCAACAACGTAATAGGATTTATCTATTTCATAAAAATTTAAAGAACGGGTTTTCCCGGGATCAGAAC
Source organism: Ignavibacteria bacterium CG1_02_37_35 (assembly GCA_001871325.1). Taxonomy (GTDB): domain Bacteria; phylum Bacteroidota; class Ignavibacteria; order Ignavibacteriales; family Ignavibacteriaceae; genus UBA1563. The sequence goes on along the minus strand of MNVA01000002.1, from coordinate 21,376 downwards.
TGACTTTAGCTAGATTCTTTTTACCGTAAAAGGAATTAATAAATGACGACTTCCCAACATTAGACCTGCCGCAAAGCACCACTTCCGGCAGAGTATCGGTTGGCAGTTCCGAGATTGCATAAACTGATTTTTTGAATAGTAGTTCTTTGTGCATAAATAAAAAAAGAGTACCCGGTCAGCCGACTACTCTTCTTTCTCCAATTTCTTTAGAAATTATTTTTTCTCTTTAACAGTTTCTTCAACTACTTTTGCATCTTCAACTTTGTCTTGAGAGGCAGCTTTAACTTTTTTAGCCTCGCCCTTGGCTTCTTTTTTTTCTTTATTTTCGACTGCTTTTTGGTTGGCGGCTTCGTTGTAATCAACTAATTCAATAATTGCTATCTCTGCTCCATCGCCTAAACGCCTACCGAGTTTAACTACCCTTGTATAGCCTCCCTTTCTTTCGCCAAGTGTAGGAACAATAGAACTGAAAAGTTCTTTTACAACTTCCTTATCTTTAATCGAATCCATAACCATTTTTTGATTATGAAGATCACCGGCAATGGCTTTGGTTAACAACGGCTCGACATAAGTCCGAAGCTCTTTCGCTTTTGCCACTGTTGTTCTAATTCTTTTATATTTTAATAACGAAGTAGTCAAATTACGCAAGAGTGCAGATTTGTGGCTGGCTGTTCTCTTTAATTTTCTACCTTTAACACTGTGTCTCATAGCAAAACCTTTGTTTAATAATATTCATTCAATCATTCATCCATTCAATTAAAAAACAGTTGTTGGAGAATGACTGAATGGATGCATGAATGAATGTTTTAAATTTCAGTTGTTTTCGTTTTCATCTTTAATATAGGTGTCAATATCCATTCCGAATTCTAAACCTAAAGTTTCGACAATTTCGGTTAATTCGGAAAGTGATTTGCGTCCGAAATTTCTAAACTTTAACATTTCAGATTCGTCGCGTTTTACAAGTTCAGCAATATTCTTAATATTTGCCGCTTTTAAACAATTGTGCGCACGTACGCTTAATTCAAGATCATCAACATTAGTCAATAAGATTTTCTTAATTCTTTCTTTTTCAGAATCTCTTTGAATTTCAGCTTGTTTTTCTTCAGGTTCTAAATCAAGATTGATAAAAAGCTGGATGTGATCTTTCAGTATTTTTGCGGATTGGGTTAGTGCATCATCCGGAGCTATTGAACCATCTGTCCAGATTTCAAGTGTAAGTTTTTCAAAATCGTTTTTATCCCCGATACGAACATTTTCGATATCGTATTTAACATTCCTTATTGGAGTATAGATTGAATCAATCGGAATGGTTCCTAAAGTATATTCAGGGGATTTGTTTTCACCGGCGGGAATAAATCCTCTTCCTCTTCCGATGCGAAGTTCCAAATCAAACTTTGCCGATTTATTTAGCGTTGCGATGTGTAAATCGGGATTAAGGATTTCAATTTCAGCACTCTGTTTTTGAATATCAGATGCTTTAAACTCGCCTTCACCGCTAAAGGATAAATCAATTTTCGTTGGTTTCTTGTTTAAGAGTTTCAGTCTTACTTGCTTTAAGTTAAGAATGATCTCGGCAGTATCTTCAACTACACCTTGGATGGTGCTGAACTCATGAAGCACATGTGAAAATTTTACAGCAACAATTGCTGCTCCCGGTAAAGAAGATATCAGCACCCTTCTTAAGGAGTTCCCTAAGGTTACGCCGTATCCTCTTTCGAGCGGCTGTAAGGAAAATTTACCATAATCATTTGTGAAAGTGGCATCGTCTAAGACAACCATTTCAGGCATTTTAAAATTTACTAAAGTCATTTCAATCCTCTATCATACTTAAAAAAATTATTTAGAATAAAGCTCAACAACAAGCTGCTCGTTTGCATTTAGAGGAACATCAGCTCTTTCAGGAACTTGTAAAAATGTACCACTTAAGGTGGCTTTATCAATTGATAACCAAGCATAAACGTTATCTTTTACTCTCTTTAAAGAGTTGTGTATAAGATCAAGCTTTTTGCTTTTATCACGAACCTTAATAACGTCACCGGCTTTGAGAATATAAGAAGGAATATCAACCAATCTATCGTTAATCATTACGTGTCTATGTCGAATTAATTGTCTTGCAGATTTTCTGGAAGAAGCCAGACCTAAGCGGTAAACAATATTATCAAATCTGCTTTCGAGCATTTTTATAAGATTATCGCCAGTAATACCTTTTTGGTTATTTGCAGACTCAAAGTAATTTCTGAATTGAGTTTCAAGAACTCCGTATTGCCTTTTTATTTTCTGTTTTTCACGTAACTGAATACCATATTCTGAAATTTTTGCGCGACGGTTTAACCCATGTTGCCCGGGCGGGTAATTCTTTTTCTCGAGCGGACATTTCTCCGTAAAACATTTTTGACCTTTAAGAAACAACTTCTGTTTCTCGCGTCTACATAATTTACAAACAGGACCTGTGTATCTTGCCATTAACTTACTTCTCCAATAATAAAATTAAACTCTTCTTTTCTTAGGAGGTCTGCAGCCGTTGTGAGGAATTGGGGTAACATCTTTAATTTGAGTAATTTCAATTCCTGCGGTACTTAACGCACGGATAGCAGATTCTCTACCAGAGCCGGGACCTTTAACAAAAACTTCAACCCGGCGTAACCCTAATGCATACGCTTCTTTTGCAGCTGCATCTGCCGTTACTTGTGCGGCAAACGGAGTGTTCTTTCTTGATCCTTTAAATCCGTTTCTGCCGGCTGAAGACCATGAAATAGTATTACCATAAATATCTGCCAACGTAACCTGTACATTATTAAAAGTTGCTTTAATATGAGCAGTTCCGTTAGAATCTACTAAATTTTTCTTTTTTGTTTTCTTTACACTTTTAGCCAAGATTTAGCCTCGCCTTTAATCTATTTAATTATTTCTTAGTTGGAGTTTTTTTCTTGCCGGCAACGGTTTTCCGTTTACCTTTACGAGTTCTGGAATTCGTTCTTGTTCTTTGTCCTCTAGCAGGCAAGCTTCTTCTATGCCGGAGACCGCGGTAGCTGCCAATATCCATCAATCGTTTAATGTTCTGTTGAACTTCTGAACGAAGCGCTCCTTCAACTTTATAATCTGCTTGTAATGCAGAGCGAATCGCGGCAACTTCGTCTTCATTTAATGCTGAGACTTTTTTGTCGGGATCAATTTTTGCTTTTTCTAAAACTTCTTTTGCTACTTGTTCACCAATACCAAAAATATATTGAAGACCAAAAAAGATTTTTTTGTTTTTGGGTAAATCAACTCCAGCTATACGAGCCAACTAGGTATCTCCTTTTTAATTACGAATTACGAATTATGAATTAGGAGAAAATCAAAATCATTCCTAATTCCTAATTCTTTTATCCTTGGCGTTGCTTATGTTTTGGATTTTTACAAATCACACGCACAACACCTTTACGCTTGATAACTTTACAGTTATCACAAATTTTCTTTACCGATGATCGAACTTTCATATTTTCTCCGCTTATTTATATCTGTATGTAATTCTGCCTTTAGTAAGATCATAAGGCGAAAGTTCTACAGATACTTTATCTCCAACTAATATCTTTATAAAATGCATTCTCATTTTGCCGGAAATGTGTGCGAGAATCTCATGACCATTATCTAATTGCACTTTAAAATGAGCGTTAGGTAATGTTTCTGAAATTACTCCATCAACTTTTATTGGTCCTTGTTTTGCCATATTAACAAACTGTTAAAATTTCCGGTTTCCCATTAGTTACTAAAATAGTATGCTCAAAATGAGCTGATGGCAATCCGTCTTTCGTTGACACTGTCCAGCCGTCATAACCTACAACAACCTCTTTCTTTCCCATATTCACCATCGGTTCTATCGCAAGTGTCATTCCGTTTTTCATTTTGGGTCCTGAATCTCTTTTGCCAAAGTTCGGGATTGACGGATCTTCGTGTAAACGTTTCCCTACTCCGTGTCCGGTTAATTCTCTAACGATAGAAAAACCATTCGCTTCAACAAAAGACTGAATTGCAAATGAAATATTGTGCAATCGTTTATTCTCAAGAGCTTCGGCAATACCAAGATAAAGTGATTTTTCGGTTACATCCATTAGTTTTTGCACATCGGAGGATATATTTCCGACCGCCACGGTTAATGCAGCATCACCAAAATACCCATCTTTATTTACACCAACATCTATCGAAATAATGTCACCTTCAACTAAGGTTGTTTTTGCAGGAATTCCGTGCACGACTTCACAATTTCTCGAAGAACAAATGGTTGCCGGGAAAGGATTACCATCACCCTGGGAATATCCTTTAAATGCCGGCTTAGCATTTTTCGTTAAAATAAAATCTTCCGCAATAAAATCCAGTTCTCTGGTTGTAACGCCGGGCTTAACATTTTCTTTTACCAGCTGCAATGTTTGAGCTACAATTAAACAACTTTCTCTAATAAAGTCAATTTCTCTTTTTGTCTTAATAATAATCAATTTAACTTAAGCTCTTCTGCCTTTAATTTTGCCGGATTTCATAAATCCGTCGTAATGTCTCATTAGCAAATGCGATTCAACCTGCTGTAAAGTATCTAAAGCCACACCAACAATAATCAACAAACTTGTACCGCCAAAGAATTGAGCAAATCTACCGGAGACACCAAAGCCACCGACGAATGCAGGTAATATGGCAACAATCGCAAGGAAAAATGAACCGGGCAAAGTGATCTTGGTTAAGATATTGTCAATAAACTCAGAGGTATGCTTTCCAGGTCGAATGCCTGGAATAAATCCGCCTTGTTTTTTCATGTTATCAGCAACATCTTTAGGGTTAAAAGCTATTGCGGTATAAAAATATGTGAAGAAGATAATCATCAACGCATATAAAAATGAATAAACCGGGGAAGTATAAACAAAGTAACTTGAAAGACTCTGGAGCATCTCACTGTTAGGGAAAAATGATAATACTGTATTAGGAATAAACATAATTGATTGCGCAAAAATAATAGGCATTACTCCCGCTGTATTAACACGAAGCGGAATATATTGAGTAACACCGCCGTAAACTTTTCTTCCAACAACTCTTTTTGCATATTGAACAGGAATTCTTCTTGTTCCTTGAGTAACTAAGATCACTCCAGCAATTACTAAAACCATAAATGAGACAACTACTATTTCAACTACCAAGCTTCTCGTCCCCTGAGATATCATCTGGTATTCATCAAGTATAGCATAAGGGAAACGGTCTATTATACCAATAAAGATAATCAAAGAAATACCGTTTCCAAGTCCTCTTTCTGTTATTTGTTCGCCAAGCCACATCATAAAAACTGTGCCGGCAGTTAGAATGAGAATAGTTGAAAGAACCCAGGTAATTCCTTGCACTTGAACCGGAATAATCGAAACTCCTTGTACGTCAATGTTTGTTAAACGAATCGTTATTCCCCATGCTTGCATTGCAGAGATCAATACCGTTCCATAACGGGTTAGCTGTGTAATTTTTTTTCTCCCGTCTTCACCTTCTTGCTGAAGTTTTTGAAAGTAAGGAACAACCGCTCCCATCAACTGTAAAATAATAGAAGCTGAGATGTAGGGCATAATTCCTAATGCAAAAATAGCTGCATTAGAAAAAGCGCCGCCTACAAATAAATCGTACAAACCGAATAAAGTGTCACTCGATTGGTTCTGCATCGCTTGTGTTAAAAGAGTTGCATCTACACCGGGAACCGTTACATGCGAACCGAATCTTACGATCAGCAGAGCGACTAAAGTGTAGATAATTCTTTGGCGGAGTTCCGTTATCTTAAATATATTACGAAAGGTTTCTGTTATTTTCGACATTTATAACCGCATTAAACTATTTTAATTGAACCGCCAACAGCTTCAATCTTTACCTTAGCTGATTGACTGACGGCATTTGCTTCGATAGATAGTTTAGCTTTAAGTTCACCGTTTCCCAAAATCTTTAAAGGAAGTTTTTTGGAAGAAAGTAAACCATATTGCTCAAGTACTTCTACATTGATGACTTCAGGCAATGTTAATCTATCTACTAATTTCTGCAAGTCAGAAACATTAATTATTTGAACTTCTTTTTTAAAGATGTTTGTAAAACCGAATTTAGGAACTCTACGCTGTAAAGGCATTTGACCACCTTCAAACCAACTTCTGTGATTAGCTCCCGAACGAGAAAGCTGCCCATTCATACCTTTGGTTGAGGTACCGCCATGCCCGGAACCTTCACCGCGTCCGATTCTCTTTCTGTTTTTTCGAGAACCTTTAGCATATTTTAGATTACTTAGAACATCCATAAACTAACCTTTTCTTTTAAACTATTCGTCAATTTCTTTAACAGAAACTAAATGTGGAATTTTTTTGACCATTCCTCTTATTTGAGGAGTGTCGTTATGAACAACCTGATAATTTGGTCTGCCAAGACCCAAAGCCTTTATCGTTGCTTTTTGTCTTATAGGTCTATCAATAATACTGCGCGTTTGTGTTATTTTTAATTTCTTAGCCATCATCTTCTCTTTATGCATTAAACAGTTGGTTAATTGACATCACTCTTTTAGCCGCCATTGCTTTCGCACTGATTAAAGATTGCAAAGCGTTCAACGTAGCTTTTACCTGGTTATGCGGGTTGCTTGATCCCAAAGACTTAGTCAGGATATCCTGAACCCCGGCAGCTTCTAAAACCGCTCTAACACCGCCGCCGGCAATAAGTCCGGTTCCGGCAGAGGCAGGTTTTAACAAAACTTTACCAGCGCCAAATTTACCGATAATTTCATGAGGAATAGTACTTTTATGAAGTGTTACCATCACTAAATTTTTCTTGGCATCGTCTACACCTTTAGAAATAGCATCTGTAACTTCGTTAGCTTTACCAAGTCCAACACCGACTGTTCCTGCTCCGTTCCCGACAACAACGATAGCATTAAAACTGAAACGGCGTCCACCTTTAACCACTTTTGCAACACGGTTAATGTGAACAACTTTTTCTTTTAGTCCGTCAACTGGTTCGTTCGATTTTACATTTTTCTTCAATGGATACTCCTTGATTTATTATTTATTATTTATCATTGAATAATAAATAATCAATAGTCAATAATAAATTAAACATTTCTATGCTGCCGAGGGAGGATTCGAACCTCCGCAGACGCCTCCAAAGGGCGTTGTCCTACCATTAGACGACCCGGCAATCATTTTTATAATTTTAATCCGCCTTCTCTGGCGCTTTCTGCTAATGCTTGAACTCTGCCGTGATACCTATAGCCGTTTCTATCAAAAACAGCAGCGGTGATATTTTTTTCTAAGGCTGATTTTGCTAAATAATTTCCGACAACTTTACTTTTTGCAATTTTGCCTTTAGCTTCTTTCAAAGATTCTGCTAATTCTTTCGTTGCGTCTGAAGCAGCAACCAGAGTGTTTCCGGTTACATCGTCAATCATTTGTGCATAAATTTTACCAAGACTGCGATAGACAGTTAAACGAGGTCTTTCTGCAGTACCGGAAATTTTTTTTCGAATTTTTGTTTTTGATCGTTCTCTATTTGCTTTTTTTACAGGCATTTTTTCCAAAGCTCCTACTCTTATTTACCAGCGGTTTTTCCGGCTTTTCTTCTAATTACTTCAGTTGAATATTTAATACCCTTGCCTTTATATGGCTCAGGTTTACGTATTGATCTAATTTTTGATGCAACGGCGCCGACAAGCTGCTTGTCAATTCCCGAGATAACAATTTGTGTCTGTGTTGGAGCCTGCAGAGTTATTCCGTCAGGCGGCATAAAATATACCGGATGAGAATATCCTATGTTAATAAGTAAATTATTTTCTTTTAATTCAACACGATATCCAACACCAACAACATCTAATGTTTTTGAATATCCATCAGTAACACCAATAATCATATTTTGGATTAAAGAACGAGTCAATCCGTGTAAAGCACGATTTTCTTTGAAATCATTTGATCGTGTTGCGATAATTTCATTGTCTTTAATTTCAAGAGAAATATTAGGATGAAAAGTATCGTGTAATTGCCCTTTCGGACCTTTAACCGAAAGAGAATGACCGTCTAATTTTACAGTTATATTTGAAGGTATTGCTACCGGTTTTTTTCCAATTCGTGACACAACAAAACTCCGTTAAAAATTACCAAATTTTACAAATAACTTCTCCACCGATTGCTTCACGTTTTGCTTGTTTATCAGTAAGCAAACCTTTTGAAGTGGAGATAATTGAAATTCCATATCCGTTTAACACCCTGGGAAGATTTTCTTTTTGAGAATAGATCCTCAACCCTGGTTTACTAATTCTTTGTAATCCGCTGAGTGCAGAAACTCCGTTTGTGTAGCGAAGAAAAACTCTCAATATATTTTGTCTATCGTCTTCAACTATTTGATAATCAACGATGAAGTTTTGTGCTTTCAGGATTTCAATAATATTCTTTTTTTGGTTTGAAAAAGGAATATCAACTCTTCTTTTTTGTGCTTTAACTGCATTTCTGATTCGTGTTAATAAATCTGCAATTGGATCTGTTACTGCCATAAAATCTCCTTTACCAGCTAGCCTTTTTTAAACCGGGAATTTCACCGCGCAAAGCTTTTTCGCGCAAAACTAAACGTGAAATACCGAATTTTCTGTGATATCCTCTGGATCTTCCTGTTACCATGCATCTATTGTGTAACCGTACTTTGGAAGAGTTCCTCGGAAGCGCTTGCAGCGCATCCCAGTCACCTTGCTTTTTAAGATCACTTCGAATTTTTTGATATTTTTCAACCATAACTCGTCTTTTTTCTTCTCTTGCAATCAAACACTTTCTTGCCATGAAAAATCCTTTGCCTTAATTAATTTCTTTTTTTCTGAAAGGGAAACCAAAAGCTTTTAAAAGTTCAAAAGCCTCTGCGTCAGTATTTGCAGTTGTAACAAATGTAACATCCATTCCTAAAACTTTAAGCACTTTATCTGCGTTTATTTCGGGAAAAATGATTTGTTCTTTAACACCGATAGAATAGTTCCCTCTTCCGTCAAAAGATTTATCTGAAAGTCCCTTAAAATCTCTAACCCGGGGTAAAGCTACGTTAATAAAGCGATCAAGGAATTCATACATTCTTTCTTTTCGTAAAGTAACCATAACGCCAATATTAACACCTTTACGAAGCTTAAAATTCGATATATCTTTTTTAGCTTTTCGTACGCTTGCTTTTTGTCCTACAATCGTTTCAAGATCACGGATAGCTTCTTCCATAACTTTTGCATCAGAAGCCGCAGCGCCAACGCCCATATTAACGACAATTTTTGTCAATTTAGGAACTTGCATTACATTTTTATAATTTAATTTCTTAGCTAAATCAGAAACAATTTGCTTTCTATAAATACCTAAAAGTCTATTAGGAACTCTAACTTCCGAAGCATTCGCTGCATGCTCTTTTGGAGCTTCTTTCGGCTGTTTACCTTTTTTTTCGTTGGTTCCGCCAGGGACGGATTGCTTTACTTTTTTTTCTGCCATTATATCTTCAAACCTTTAGAAAATGATGAGTACTTATAACATCTCGCCGGAAGATTTACTAACACGTGCGATTTTCTTTTTGCCAGTTTTATCATCAATAATTATTTTTGAGCCAATACGGGTAGCCGCATTGGTTTTGGGATCAACGATCATTACGTTTGAAACGTGTATCGGTGCTTCTTTTTCCACAATGCCGCCCTGTTGGCTTTTTTGTGATGGTTTTGTATGACGCTTCCGGATATTAATTCCTTCAATAATCAAACGGTTTACCTTTGGAAACACTTTTAACACTTTCCCGGTTTTATTTTTATCGTTTCCGGCAACAACGATCACATTATCATTCTTTTTAATTCGCATGGTTAACCTATTATAAAACTTCTGGTGCTAATGAAACTATTTTCATGAATTGTTTCTCTCTTAGCTCTCTTGCAACCGGACCGAAAATACGGGTTCCTTTAGGTTCATTTTGAGCATTTAGGAGAACTGCCGCATTTTCATCAAATCTTATATATGAGCCGTCTTTTCTTCTAACTTCTTTATTTGTTCTGACGATCACAGCCCTTGAAACTTCCCCTTTTTTAACTTGACCATTTGGGATTGCTGATTTTACGGTAACAACTATTAAATCGCCTAAACTAGCATATTGTCTTCCGCTGCCACCCAACACTCTTATGCAGCGAACCTTTTTAGCGCCGGAGTTATCCGCAACTACTAAATTTGTTTCTTCTTGAATCATTTCATCAACTCCTTGCTTTAACTACTTTGCTTTTTCAACGACTTCAACTAAGCGCCATCTTTTAATTTTGCTTAGTGGTCGGGTTTCCATAATTTTTACAACGTCGCCAATATTGCATTCGTTCTTTTCGTCATGAGCCATCAACTTAGTGGTCTTTTTAAAGTACTTCTTGTAGACAGGATGCGGAACTTTTCTTTCGATGGTTACGGTAATTGTTTTTTCCATCTTGTTGCTAACAACTTTACCTTGTCTAGTTTTACGTAAGGATCTTTTTTCCATAATTAAGCGTCAACTCCTTTTTCGGAAGGGATAGAAATCTTTTCCAAAAGTTCTCTTTCTTTTAAGATAGTTTTCATCCTTGCAATTTCTTTTTTTGTTGAACGAAGTTTGGAAGTATTCGTCAATTGCTTTAGTTCATGAGAGAAGCGCAAATCAACTAAATTGCTCTCTTCACCAATTAGTTGCTTCCCAATTTCTTCGGAAGACATTTCTTTTATTTCAGAAAGTTTCATATTCATTTACCAATTTTTATTCGTAATCCGGTCTTGCAATAATTTTTGTTCTAATTGGAAGCTTATGTGAGCATACTTTTAATGCTTCGTGCGCCACTTCTTTTGTTACACCTGAAACTTCAAACATAACTCTGCCAGGTTTTACTACAGCAACCCAAAACTCCGGACCGCCTTTTCCTTTACCCATTCTTGTTTCGAGAGGTTTTTTTGAAACCGGTTTATCAGGAAAAATTCTGATCCAGACTTTTCCGTCACGCTTCATTTTTCTTGAAAGAGCAACACGGCAAGCTTCAATTTGTCTGCTGGTAATCCATTGCGGTTCAAGAGCTTTTAGACCAAAATCTCCAAATGAAATCGTACTGCCACGTTTCGCTTTTCCGGCCATTCTACCGCGTTGCGATTTTCTAAACTTAACTCTTTTGGGCATTAACATATTAAAAAAACTCCTACATGTTTATTTATTATTAAATAGTCAATAATAAATCAAAAATATTATTCTGAAGCTCGTTTACCTAAAATTTCACCACGGCAAATCCAAACTTTTATTCCAATCGAACCGTACACTGTTTCTGCTCTGCCGTTAGCATAATCAATATCCGCACGGATCGTATGAAGAGGAACTCTTCCTTCTTTATACTGTTCGGTTCTTGCCATTTCAGCGCCGCCCAATCTTCCGGCACACATAATCTTAATTCCTTCAGCTCCCATTCTCATCGTAGAATTAATTGCAGATTTCATTGCTCTTCTAAAGGATATTCTTCCAACGAGCTGATTGGCGATGTTTTCCGCAACCAAATAGGCATCCAATTCAGGTCTTTTAATTTCAGATATTTGAATCTTTACTTCTTTTTCGGTCAACTGTCTTAATTCTTGTTCAAGCTGTGTGATTTCTTTTCCACTTTTTCCGATAACAACACCGGGTCTCGAAGTATGAATATTTAGAATGATATTTTTCGTCGTTCTATCAATAATGATTTTTGATATACCAGCCTTTTTTAATCTGTTTCGCACATAAGAACGAAGTTTATCATCTTCTTGTAATTTTTTAGCATAGCTATGATTTTCATACCAATTAGAGTCCCATCCTCTGATGATGCCTACTCTGAAACCGATCGGATTAGTTTTTTGTCCCAAAAAGAAATCTCCTAATTTATTTTGTTGCTACCACAATGGTGACGTGGCAAGAGCGTTTTCTAATTCTGAATGCACGACCCATAGGAGCCGGCGAAATTCGTTTTGCAGTTGGACCTTGATCTACGAATGCTGCTTTTACAAACAATTCGTTTGGTTCAACCTTGATCCCATCTTCTTTATTGATAAGATTAGCGACTGCGGATCGTAAAGTTTTTTCTGCATCCTTAGATGCATGTTTTGGTTGAAAATGAAGTATTTCAATTGCTTTATCAACTGGAATTCCTCTGATTAGATCAATAACTAATCTCATTTTCCGGGGGGATGAACCGATATACCTTGTAATAGCTTTTGCTTCCATAAACCTTTATTCCGTCCTATTTAGCTTTTGTTGCTTTTTCAGCTTTTGTTCCAGGGTGACCTCTAAAAATACGCGTTGGAGAAAACTCGCCAAGCTTATGTCCGACCATATTCTCTGTAATATAAATCGGGATCATCTTATTTCCGTTGTGAACGGCAATGGTGTGTCCAACAAATTCAGGAGAAATAGTTGATGCACGTGACCAAGTTTTAATAATCTTTTTTTGACTGGTTTGGTTTAACGCTTGAACTTTTTTCAACAATTTAAGATCAATAAATGGACCTTTTTTAACTGAACGAGGCATATTAACTCTCTACTTACTTTCGTCTTTTGATAATAAGTTTATTAGATACTTTTTTATTTTTTCTAGTCTTCAAACCTTTAGCGTTTTGTCCCCATGGAGAAACCGGATGACCGCCGCCGGAAGTTTTACCTTCACCACCGCCCATAGGGTGATCAACTGGATTCATTGCAACACCGCGAACATGTGAGCGAATCCCAAGCCATCTGCTTCTGCCGGCTTTCCCTAAGCTCAGGTTTGTTTGTTCTGCATTACCAACTGAACCGTAGGTTGCATAACATTCTAATCTGACTAATCTTATTTCACCTGAAGACAATTTTAACTGAGCGAATTCACCTTCCTTAGCCATCAACTGAATTGAGGCTCCGGCGCTTCTGCCGAGTTGACCGCCTTTTCCTGGTTTCATTTCAACATTATGTATAAAACCTCCAAGCGGTAATTCTTTTAAAGGAAGTGCGTTGCCGATCTTTATTTCTGATCCGGGACCGGACTGAATTAACTCACCAACTTTTAATCCATCAGGAGCAATAATATATCTTTTTTCCCCATCAACATAATGAAGAAGAGCAATCCGTGCAGTTCTGTTCGGATCATATTCAATCGAAAAAACTTTTGCAGGGATTCCGAATTTATTTCTCTTGAAATCAATTAAGCGATATCTTCTTTTATGTCCGCCACCAATATGACGCGAGGTGATACGTCCATGATTATTTCTTCCGCCTGATTTTTTTAAAGAGACCGTTAATGATTTTTCCGGCGTTGATTTTGTGATTTCATCAAAAGTTGAAACCGACATAAATCTTGTTCCCGGAGTAACGGGTTTCATTTTTCTAATTGCCATTTACCGTAGCTCCAAATCCATTTTTCTTATACTTGCTCAAATAAGTCTATCTTATCGCCAACCTTCAAAGAAACAAACGCTTTTTTATATTTTGCGGTATTTCCGGTGAACCTTCCGCCTTTTGAAAGTTGAGTTTTAACTTTTCCCTTGTTAACAACAGTATTGACTGCTGTAACCTTAACATTAAATTTCTTAGCAATAGCTTTTGAAATTTCAATTTTATTTGCATCAACCGAAACAATAAATCCATACTTGTTCTGGTCGGTGTTACTTTTTGTAACTTTTTCTGTAAAAAGTGGTTTGATTAAGATACCTTGCATTAGCTAACCACCTCTTTCGGAACTGCTTGATTATTTAATACTTCCACCGCACTTTTTTGTACTAAGAGGACTTGATTATTTAAAATCTGATAAGGAGAAGCTTTTTGCGCTTCTAAAACTTTTATATTGCAAATATTTCTTCCGGACTTCCAAATGTTTTCCTGTTTTCCGTTAGTTAAAAGCAGTGTTTTTTTACCATTAATTTTTAAAGCTTTCATAATTGAAAGAAAACTTTGAGTTTTTGGGTTTTCAAAAGCAAAATCATCAACAACTAAAAGTTGTTCGTCTTTTACTTTATAACTTAACGCCGACCTTCGCGCAAGAGCTTTGACTTTTTTCGGAAGATCTTGCCTGTAATCTCTTGGGCGAGGACCAAAAATAGTTCCGCCACCAACCCATAAGGGGGAACGAGTCGTACCTGCTCGAGCGCCGCCTCTTCCCTTTTGTTTCCAGGGTTTTTTACCGCCGCCGCTAACTTCAGCACGTTCTTTTGTTTTATGTGTCCCTTGTCTTTGGTTTGCAAGATATGCTTTAACCGATAAATAAATAACATGGTCATTCGGTTCAATTCCGAAAACACCGTCGAATAATTCAATTTGCTCGCCGGATAAAGTCCCATCTATTTTGTAAACATCTATTAACATTTTTTTACCAAACTACTTTTTATACAATTCAACTATTGAGTTAATTGATCCCGGAATACAACCTTTAACAAAAATTACATTTTGTTCTGAATTAACTTTAAGAACTTTCAAATTTGAGACAGTTACCGAATCATTTCCCATTCTTCCAGCCATTTTCATTCCTTTGAAAACTCTTGAAGGATAAGATGAGGAACCAATAGAACCCGGAGCTCTAAGTCTATCACTCTGCCCATGGGTTGTGCCGCCGACACCTCTAAAACCATGTCGCTTCATGACTCCTTGGAAACCCTTTCCCTTGCTAACTCCACGAACTTTAATCAATTCTCCTTCAACAAACAGAGAAACATTCAAATCATCACCTACTTTGTAAGACTCAACCGAAGGGAAAGCAAATTCCTTAAGAAAAGCATAACATTGGAGATTATTTTTCTTGAAATGCCCTATTTGAGGCTTGGAAAAGGATTTTTCTTTCTTTTCCTGAAAGCCTAATTGCAAAGCAGAATAGCCGTTTTTTTCTACTGTTTTAACTGCAGTTACTTTGCATGGACCAACTTGAATTGCCGTTGAGACAATTCTCTGTCCATCTGCAGTATAAATATTTGTCATTCCTAATTTTTTACCTAATAACCCAGACATGGTTACTCCACTTTCATTATAACTTAATCTCAATATCGACGCCAGCCGGAATATCCAACTTGCTCAAAGAGTCAATTGTTTTGGAATTTGAATTATGAATATCAATAATTCTTTTATGTGCTCTGGTTTCAAACTGTTCACGAGATTTTTTATCTACATGAGGAGAACGCAATACTGTGTAAAGAGTACGTTTGGTCGGCAATGGAATTGGACCAGAAACAACTGCACCGGTGCTTCTTACAGTTTTGATAATCTTTTCAGTAGACTTATCAATCAAAATATGATCATATGATTTTAGTTTAATACGAATCTTTTGACCAGACACTTCTATTCTCCTTAACAATTATTTAGAAACAAAAAGGGAGCTAAATAACTCCCTTTTCGTTATTCAATACTTTTATTCTATGATTTTACCAACAACACCCGCTCCAACTGTGCGGCCACCTTCGCGGATAGCAAAGCGCAATCCTTCTTCCATAGCGATGGTAGTAATCAACACAATTGATAACCGGACATCATCGCCAGGCATAACCATTTCAACACCTTCGGGTAAGGTGGCAACACCGGTTACATCAGTTGTTCTAAAGTAGAACTGAGGGCGATAACCGTTGAAAAATGGTGTATGTCGTCCACCTTCATCTTTTGAAAGAATGTAGACCTGAGCTTCAAATTTTTTGTGAGGAGTAATCGAACCTGTTTTAGCAACAACCATTCCTCTTTCAATTTCATTTTTATCAATTCCGCGTAAAAGAATACCGGCATTATCTCCAGCCATGGCGACATCTAATTCTTTACGAAACATTTCGATTCCGGTTACAACCGTTTTCTTATGTAAGCCTAAACCGATAAGTTCAACTTCTTCCTGAATTTTTACTTGTCCCCTTTCAACTCTTCCGGTAGCAACAGTTCCGCGTCCGGTAATTGAGAAAACATCTTCAACAGGCATTAAGAAAGGTTTATCAACATTTCTTTCTGGAACAGGGATGTAGCTATCAACAGCATCCATCAATTCCCAGATACAATTATAACGTTCATCACTTGGGTCAGCGCCACTAGCGCCTGCTTCCAAAGCATGTAAAGCAGAACCTTTGATAATAGGAATCTCGTCGCCGGGAAATTCATATTTAGTTAAGAGTTCTCTAATTTCCATCTCAACTAAGTCAATTAATTCCGGGTCATCAACTGCATCAACTTTGTTCATAAAGACAACAATTTTAGGAACGCCTACTTGGCGCGCTAAAAGTATGTGCTCTCTTGTTTGAGGCATGGGACCATCCGTTGCAGCTACAACAACAATCGCTCCATCCATCTGAGCGGCACCGGTGATCATGTTCTTTACATAATCGGCGTGACCGGGGCAGTCAACGTGAGCATAATGTCGGGTTGCCGTTGAGTATTCAACGTGCGCAGTCGCAATAGTGATACCGCGTTCTCTTTCTTCAGGAGCATTATCAATAGAATCGAATGTTCTCACCTGAGAAAGACCTTTTCTTGCAAGAGCCATTGTGATAGCTGCAGTTAAAGTTGTTTTACCATGATCTACGTGACCGATTGTTCCGACGTTTACGTGCGGTTTACTTCTGTCAAATTTTTCTTTGGCCATTTAATTCTCCTTTTTTCTTACTTTCATTGATTTCATAAATATTATTTGTTTATTAATGACTTTTCCCGGTTGATTTTTCAGCAATTTCTTCAGCAACTGATTTGGGAACCTCATGATAATGAGAAAACTGCATTGAATAAATAGCTCTTCCCTGCGTCATAGAACGCAAAACAGTAGAGTAGCCAAACATTTCTGCAAGAGGAACCTGAGCTTTAATTACTTGTGCATCTTTTCTGGCTGCAAAGCCTTCAATTCTTCCTCTTCTGGAATTTAAATCACCCATTACATCACCGAGGTAATCTTCCGGAGAAACCACTTCAACTGCCATAATAGGTTCCAAAAGAATGGGATTAGCTTTTCTTGCCCCGGCTTTGAATCCCATCGAACCAGCAACTTTGAATGATAATTCATCTGAATCTACATCGTGATATGAACCATCATATAATTTCACTTTAATATCTACCATCGGAAAACCTGCGACCACACCATTTTTCATCGCTTCCTGAATACCTGTCGAAACAGGGGTAATATATTCTTTTGGAACCGAACCGCCAACAATACCGTTGGTAAATTCATACCCTTTTCCCACTTCATTCGGGCTAATCTCTAACCAAACATGACCAAATTTACCGCGTCCACCAGATTGTTTAACAAATTTACCTTCAGCGTTAACAGTATTCGTAATAGTTTCGCGATAAGCAACTTGGGGTTTTCCAACATTTGCTTCAACTTTAAATTCACGTCTCATTCTATCAACAAGAATTTCAAGGTGAAGTTCCCCCATGCCACTGATGAGCGTCTGGCTGGTTTCATCGTCAACTTTAACTTTAAAAGTCGGGTCTTCTTCAGACAGTTTTGCTAAAGCTTCTGAAAGTTTATCCTGATCGGCTTTAGTTTTTGGTTCAATGGCAATCTGAATAACAGGTTCAGGGAAAATGATTTTTTCCATCACTACCGGGTCATTTTCACTACAGAGAGTATCGCCTGTGCGCGTATATTTTAGACCAATTGCGGCTGCAATATCACCCGCACGAACACTCGCTATTTCCTCGCGATGATTTGCGTGCATTTGCAATAAACGACTAATTCTTTCTTTTTTCTGGCTTACAGAATTGTAGACATAAGACCCTGCTTCAAGTTTACCGGAGTAAACCCTAAAAAAGGTCAGTTTTCCAACAAAAGGATCGTTCATCATTTTAAAAGCTAAGGCAGTAAATTTTTCATCCTCACTAATTTTTCTTTTCACTACATCGTTACTATCCACGTGGTGTGCAACAACATCAAGTGAATCAGAAGGTGCAGGTAAAAATTCAATAACCGCATCTAAAAGACGCTGGACGCCTTTGTTCTTAAAAGATGACCCACAGAGAACCGGGATTATTTTTGCTTCGAGTGTTGCAGCTCTTAATACTTTTAGAATCTCATGTTCAGAAATTTCTTTACCTGCAAGATATTTCTCCAACAAGGTGTCATCGAAATCCGAAACAGCTTCCAACATCTCAGTGCGATATTTATTTGCAATTTCGACTAAATCATGAGGGATGGCAATTTCATCATAAGTACTGCCGAGAGTTTCTTCGTGATACATTCTTGATTTAAAAGAGATTAAATCAATGATACCTGTAAACATATCCCCTTCGCCAATTGGCAAGGTAACCGGAACGGCATTTGCACCGAGTCTTTCACGGATCATTGTTAATGCGTTATAAAAATCAGCTCCAACTCGATCCATTTTATTGATAAAAGCAATTCTCGGGACCTGATATTTATCGGCTTGTCTCCAAACTGTCTCAGACTGTGGTTCAACTCCGCCAACTGCACAGAATAATGCAATAGCGCCATCTAAAACTCTGAGTGACCTTTCCACTTCAGCTGTAAAATCAACGTGCCCCGGGGTATCTATAATATTAATTTGATGATCAGCCCAATAGCATGTAGTTGCAGCGCTTGTAATAGTAATACCGCGTTCTTTTTCCTGTTCCATCCAATCCATCGTAGCTGCGCCGTCATGCACTTCACCAAGCCGATGCAGTTTGCCTGTATAGTATAAGATTCTTTCGGTCGTAGTAGTTTTACCGGCGTCAATATGCGCCATAATGCCAATATTACGAACTTTGTCTATGGGGTAAAGTTGTGCCATTCTTCTTTCTTAAATTTTCATTACCATTTAAAATGTGCGAAAGCTTTATTAGCCTCAGCCATTTTATGAGTTTCTTCTTTTTTCTTAACAGAAGACCCTTCGTTATTGGATGCTGCTAATAGTTCGTTAGCTAATTTAACCGACATGGATTTTTCGCTTCTTTTACGAGCGTAAATTTTAATCCATCTCATCGCCAAGGCAATTCGTCTTTCGGGACGAACTTCCATCGGAACTTGATATGTAGCGCCACCAACTCTTCTACTTCGAACTTCAATAAGAGGTTGAACATTGCTCATTGCTTTTTTGAAGACTTCAATGCCCGGTTTTTTTGTTTTTTCTTCAAGGATATCAAATGCCGTATAGACAATATCTCTCGCAACCGATTTCTTTCCTTCGTACATGATGGCGTTAACAAACTTAGCGACAACCATGTCGTTGAACTTAGGATCGGGCTTTACGTATCGCTTCTCAGCTCTTTTCTTTCTCATACTTCTTATTTCGATTTTGGTTTTTTTGTACCGTATTTAGATCTACTTTGTCTTCTATCTTCAACTCCGCTTGTATCAAGTGTCCCGCGAATAATATGGTAGCGAACACCGGGAAGATCTTTAATTCTTCCACCTCTAATCAAAACAATAGAGTGCTCTTGAAGGTTATGACCTTCGCCTGGAATGTATGCAGTAACTTCCATGTTATTAGTTAAGCGAACTCTTGCAACTTTTCTTAAAGCAGAGTTTGGTTTTTTGGGAGTAGTAGTATAAACTCTCGTACAAACTCCACGTTTTTGTGGGCATCCATCAAGGGCAGGAGCCTTGCTGTTCGATTTAATAACCTTGCGACCTTTTCGCACTAATTGGTTTATTGTTGGCACTAAAAACTCTCCAAAAATTCTTTAATTAAAAAAATTAGCCTTACAATATATGACTAATATTATTTTTTGTCAAGAAAACCAGCCTCTTTTTTACTTTTTATTTTAGGCTTCTTGAGAAACATCGGCCGATTCTGTGACTTCTTGCTCTGCGGACTTCAAAATAATGTTTTTATATTTTTTTAGACCGGTTCCGGCAGGGATTAATTGTCCCATAACAACATTTTCTTTCAGTCCGCGTAACGTATCATTTTTAGCAGCAATTGCAGCGTTGGTTAATACTTTAGTCGTTTCCTGGAAAGATGCAGCCGAGATAAAACTTTCTGTTGATAATGCTGCTTGAGTAATTCCTAGCAGAATGTGTTCAAAGGTAGCCGGTTTTGCTTCGCGAACTTCGACCTCTTTTTTTGCTTTTCTTTTAAGATCAGCTTCAATTTCGCGAAGTTTCGCCTTAGATACCACTTGCCCTTCTTTTAACTTTGAATCACCTTTTGTAACAATTGCTGAAGAATTCATCATTCTTTGATTTTCTTCAAAAAAATCATAGCGATCAACAGTATCGTCTTCAAGAAATTTAGAATCACCGGAATCAACAATTCGAAGTTTCTGCAACATTTGTCTTACGATAACCTCAATATGCTTATCGTTAATTTTTACACCTTGCAAACGATACACATCTTGGATTTCATTCAACAAGTATTCCTGAACTGCATTTGTTCCGTTAATCTTCAAAATATCATGTGGATTTATTGGACCATCAGTAATTTTTTCACCTGCGGGGATTTCATCACCTTCTTGAACCAAAACATGCTTGGATAAAGGAACATTATATTTTTTCTGATCTGATTCGTCAATTGCGACCACAAATATTTCTCTAGATCCCTTCTTTTTGGCACCAAACTTTACAATTCCTTCAATTTCTGAAACAACCGCTGGTTCTTGAGGGCTTCGAGCCTCAAAAAGTTCAGTTACTCTTGGAAGACCGCCCGTAATATCTCTCGATTTTGAAGCTTGTTTAGATATTTTTACCAGGATTGTACCGGCAGAAATTTCTTCGCCTTCTTCGACAGATAAAAAGGCTCGAATTGGCAAGTTAAATGTTTTTGAAGTACCATCAGGGGAGATAACTTCAATGCTGGGGGTTAGGTTTTTATCTTTTGATTCAATGACAACTTTTTGAACATGACCTGTTTGCTCATCAGTAATCTGTTGAATTGTATTATTGTCATAGAGATCACGAAATTTAACTTTTCCGGCTATATCGGTAATGATAAGAGAATTGTAAGGATCGTGATTATACAAAGCAGTTTTCTTTGTAACTTTTGTTCCCTCGCGAACATGCAATTCTGCTCCATAAGGAACGTCGTATTTTTTAACAACAACATCATTTTCATCATATATTTCAACAGAACCACGTCGTCCGGTTACAACTAAACTTTTTCCAAAGAATCCCTCTTTTTCAACCGAATTAATTCTATTGAATTTAACAATTCCATTTACAGCAGATTCAACTTGAGATTGACTTGCAATACGAGAAGACGTTCCACCAAGATGGAAAGTTCTTAAAGTCAACTGAGTACCGGGTTCACCGATTGATTGAGCAGCGACAACGCCGACAGCTTCTCCAACCTCAACTAATTTTCCGGTGGTTAAGTTTCTCCCGTAACATTTAGCGCAAACGCCATGTTTAGCCTCGCAAGTAAGTACAGTTCTAATATAAACCGAATCAATATTAGCATCTTCAACGCGTTGAGCAATGGTCTCTGTTATCAATTCACCCGCCCCGATAATCAATTCATCGGTCTTG
>MNVA01000131.1 GCA_001871325.1 Ignavibacteria bacterium CG1_02_37_35 | reverse complement strand
AAAATAAAAAGCCGCAGACAATTGCCCGCGGCTCTTTTTATCAGAGTGTGTGAAATGAATTATTTCAGCAAAACAAATTTCTTTGTTTGCACAAACGCTCCCGCTTGCAAGCGATAGAAATATGTGCCGCTGGCTAAGTTTGAGCCGGAAAAATTAACGCTGTATGTGCCCGGTTCTTTTTTCTCGTTGACCAAAACTGCTACTTCCTTTCCAAGTACATTAAACACTTTCAACGTCGCATACTCTCGTTGTGGTAATGAAAAACGAATTGTTGTGGTTGGATTGAATGGGTTCGGATAGTTTTGTAAAAGCGTAATAGAAGCTGGAAGTATTATTGGCTTTTCAATATCGGTTATGTTATTTCTCATTGTAATTAAATGTGATGTATATGGTGGTAATACAAATGCCCCATTTGTCCAAGCACTTGGTGTTTGTCCATCGTTAGTGTCAGTTACTTTATAATGATTTATGTATGGAAATAATGAAGTGGATAAACTTGAACCATTCAGCGTAAGAGATAAATTAATTGTTTTAGCTGTTGGGTTTGAAATCAGCATAGCTTTATTCCCGGTTGAATCTTCACCAGCTAATGTCCATATTTTACTGCCACCTGATGTAACTGCGTAAACTGGGGAAATGAGTTTTTTGTTATAAATTGTTTGCATTTTAGAACATAGTTTAAATCCATAGGCAGTAGGTTTATAAACAGCGTTGGCATTTCCATAAAATAAACCCGAAATACTTTGTGTTGTGTCCGTCCCCTCCTCACCACCTCTGTATTTATAGGCTCGTTCTATATAGGCTTGTTGCAATGCAATAAAAACACCAACATGATGAGCAGCACCTCTTTGCTTGTTAAATAAAGAATCGCGGGTAGATTGAGGAAGTAATTCGTCATTTTCAAAACCCCATGCATCACAGATTAATTCAGTACCATTAAAAAAACTATTGTTCCCACTTCCCCAAACTGAAGTGTAAAAATCAAAGGGAGGTTCTGCTCGTAATAGTTTCCGATAGTTTAATGCAGCATTATAAAAATCTTGAATGTCGTTACTAAAAACATGGAAACCAATCCAGTCAGGTTTTAGATTCCTCGCTTTTAATTCAAGTAAAAATAAATTTATCCATGTTTTGACAGTCCCGGTATTTCCTAGTATAGTTGATACGGATGTATTAAAACCAGGTCCACCAATTTTTAAAGATGGAAAATGTGTTTTTAATGAATCGAAAGTATTACACCAAAAATTATTAAATTTTATAGAATCTCTATCCCAAAAATTATGATGCGGATACTCTGTCCAAATATCTAAATATCCTTTCAATGTATTTGTATCTCCTCCAAAAGAATTATATCTATCAACTACTTTTAATCCTGCTTGAATCCAGTTCGTTTCTTCTGTGCTTCTTGGACCTTCGTAATCATGCCTTCGTGGAGTGGTACCATGCTCTCCACCTAATCTAAAAAATGGTAAAAACCCACCATCTATCCAGTTCTTAAACTGTGCATCGCTTTCTGTGAAATGATAGTATTGAGTGCTATCGGGTGAACAATCCCACTTTGGATAATTTGGGGTAGTTGCATCAATTGGGTAAGTGCCACAAAAAAACATTCGTTCCATATCCAGCCTATCATCACGATAGTCATTATTTCTGACAGACGTTACACCTATATCCTGATATCTGGTTGTTAGATCAGGGACGCTATTATTTCCACCATTTGCGGCAGGCCCAGCAATTACCCCGAGCATGTGTGGTTTAATTAAACTATCTGTAGTATCAATACCTTGCATATTTATGGTAACAGTTTCTGTTGTCTGCGCTTTTATTTCTATAATAGAAAACAAAAAGATTGCCTGGAACAAAATTAATTTTTTCATTTTATTATCTCCATTGATTTAGTTTGAGAAAAAGTTGGTGTGGTTAAACGATAGAAATACACACCGCTCGGCAATCGCTCTGCATTAAATTGAATTGAGTGTTCGCCAGAACTTATTTCGCCATTCACCAGCGTCGCCACTTCTTTGCCAAGTACATTAAAGACTTTCAATGTTACGTAACTGCTTACTGCCGACTGCCAACTGATGACTGTACTCGGATTAAACGGGTTTGGATAATTCTGAGATAAAGAATATTCAGTTGGAATTGCCGGTTTATCCGTAATTCCTGTGGCTCCAGATGTATGTTGCCCGTAAAGCCCCGTTCCGGTTCCGACTAAAAGTGCATCATAATAAAGAACATTTATTTGGGTTCCGGCGGGATAGGTGTAACCGGTAGTCCAGGACGATGCTGCTTTTTGCATATAGTATATTTGATTATCCACAGCTACGAAAATTGTATCAGCGCCATAGGAGCCTGCTCTACCGTATTTTAAAAATCCTGGTGATGAAGTGGGGAAACCGCTTGTCGTTAATGCTGTCCAAAGATTTGTCCCGGTAGTATTTTTGTAATAAGCGATGGGATGATTTGTTGTTGCATCAGTTCCCACTGCAAATATGGTATCTCCTGAAACAAACAAATCCATAATCGTTGCAGTGATGGGATACCCGACAGCCGTATAAGAACCGTCAAAATCATTTCTTACCGACCAGGCGCTTCCATTCCATTCAGCTCTATAAACGCTGCGCGCTCTATTTGCAATGGTTACAGCAGTATCATAGTTCACGCCGATATAGGCTGCGGGATTTGGTCCTTCATTTGAAAAAACGATATCATAAACATCAGCATCGTCAGTTCCCGAAGCGGCTTTAAGCAATTGTTGATTCCATGTACTTCCTGCATCTGTGGAGAAGAAAAATCCGCCTTGAGGAGTTCCATCTATAAAGTAACCTGCTGTTACAAGGTTTTCGTTTGCCGGGCAAACTTCTATCGCTTCAACTCTTGCCATAGATGAATAAGAATAAGGAGCGCTTTCCGCGGTAAAAACTTGTGTCCAGTTTAAACCGGAATTTGTTGTTTTATACACTCGTACATTGCCAACATAAGCGGTGTCATCTTTATCATTATTCATTTCAGCGGAATAATAAGGCGAGCCGTCAAAGTTGGGAAACATTGCATTTGACCAGGTAGGAGTAGTCTGAAAATCAGAAACTTTTCTAATTCCGGCTTTTGAAGCCAGCCAAGCCCATATTTTATTTGAAGCCATATCAAAATCATTTACTTGTACCGCCTCAATACCATCGTCAAATTCAGAAATTACAGAACCCCCGTTTGTTGTTTTTCCAAGCCCCTGATCTGTCGTCATATAAACGATCGAGGAATTTGTCGGATCGGTAAAGACCACGCCATCGTTAGGATGTGTTTCAAATCCCGCATTTCCAAATTCTGCCCACGTGCCGAAGCCCGAACCATCTGTATAAGTTGAATAACCTTTTGTATAATTTACAATGTAGGGAGAAGCGCTTCCGCTAAAAGAAAAAGTGGTATTGCTTACGCCGCTTAAACCGGTTGTCCCTCCACTCCAAGCAGCGCCGTCACTAGCTCCGGTTGAATAATTTACATATTTTGTTGAAGATAATTCTCCACCAAAAAACATTGCTCCATCCGGTCCAATTCCATAAGCATTCCACGTAACGCCAGCGGTCATACTTCCCAATGAAATTGCCGAAAACGAACTACTGCCTGTTAAAGCATCGTAATTTTCACTTGACTTATAAAGCGCAGGAGTTGCCGTTGAAACAACCCCGATATAAACTTTACTATTTAAGGGACTAACCTGAATGCTTGTGGTTCCTGCCGTTCCGTGCGCAAATGAAACCGTGGCTGTAACGGCGCCTGTTCCATTAAGAGTTTTGGAAACAAAGTTTGAACCGTCAATGTAAAGCAGATAATTTCCATAGACTAATAAAGCGCTCACCTGCCCCGAACTGCTTATTGTAGAAATTGAACTCGCAGTTGTATTCACTTTATAAAGATTTCCGCTTGCGATGAAAAATAGAAAACCGGAAGTGTGAGCAGCTATTTTGGAAATGCCGCTTCCATAATTATCATCAGCATTCACATCGGGAAACGCAGCAAAGTTGGCAAAGGTGGGAGTTGTTGTAGTGTTAGTAACATCAGCATAAAAGAGAGAATTAGCGCTTTCGGTTGCGATAAAAATTCTCGAACTTGATGCTGTAATACCAATGCCTGTAATAGCATTAATTCTGCCGCCGTAAACTGCTTCAACAGACGGGGCTGATAATTGTGCGAAGAGATTGGTATTCAGAACAGCAATAACCATTATGGTTAAAACGACCTGTGAGTAAGTAACTATCTTTTTCATTTCTTTTTTCCTTTTTTGTTTTTGCATCCGAAAACTACAAGGAAGAAAAAAGTTTGCACTCACACGAAAGTGTTAATTTATTTTTGGTATGGGGAAGATCACAAACGGGAAAGAGTGGAGGTTAAGATAAAAACCGGTTATTTGTTATCCAGATATTTAAGCACCGCTTCAGTGGAGGATCGGACTTGCAGCTTTTCATAGATATTTCTTAAATGGCTTCGCACCGTTTCTGTTCCGATAAAAAGGGAAGCGGCAATTTCTTTATACCGTTTGCCTTTGGCAAGATGCTCTAAAATTTCCCACTCTCTTTCAGTAAGCATTGCTTTAACTTCATTTACTTTTTGAACGCTCGCAAATGATTTAACGACCATTCTTGCAATCTCCATTGACATTGGTGAGCCTCCGTTATGTGCTTCTTTTATCGCCGAAAGGAGGTTTTCTTTTGTCGTTCGTTTTAATAAATAACCGATTGCTCCACTTGCAAGCGCTTCAAATACTTTTTCACTATCTTCATACATAGTAAGCATAACAATTTGTGTTTGCTGAAGATGAGGTTTTAATTTTTTAATACATTCAATTCCCGATTCGTCCGGAAGATTAATATCCATTAAAATAACATCGGGATTTAATCCCGGTAGAGTTTCAAGCGCAGTTACTGTGTTGGGACACGTTCCAATACAAAGATACTCGTCAGTTGAGTTTAATAATAACTCCAAACTTTGAGAAACCTCAAAATTATCTTCAACTATTCCAACGGTTATTTTATTCATAGCGCCCAAAACGGTTTTTCATGATTCAAACTTACTAAGCTAAAATTTAAGTGACCTCACACAAACGTGTGAATTTATTGTAACGGAAGTTTAAGAGTGATTTTTGCTCCTCTGGGGGAAGAGTTAAGAATCTCCATACTCCCTTCAAAGTCTTCAATTCGTTTTGACATATTTTTCAATCCGTTGCTAAATTGATCAACGCTTGAAAGGTCTATTCCTATTCCATTATCTTCAAGGGACAGAATGAAAGAGGAATTTTCAAGAGAAATGCTCAACTTTACCATATCAGCGCCGGAGTGTTTAACAATGTTGTTCACCGCTTCTTTTAGTACAAGGAACAGATTGTGGCGCAGTTCTGCATTGAGATAACGTGACGGGATCGTGTCGGGGATAGCGACGGCAAATTCAATTTCAGTTGATGAGAGATAGTCCTCAATATAATGGATGAAGTAAAATATTGTTTTCTCGAGCGAATCATTTTTAGGGTTGACAGCCCAAACAATTTCGTCCATAGATGAAGCCACGTTTCTGCTTGCTTCCGAGATGGAATTTAAATCTTTTTTGAGTTGACCGGGATCTTCCAGGTTCCTCTTTGCCAGATCGCTCATCAGCGAAATTTTTGTTAAACTTGCGCCGAGTTCATCGTGCATATCTTTTGAAATTCTCATCCGCTCTCTTTCTAACGCAGCTTCGGCTTCAATTATTTTTACCTTTCTCTTATATTTTCT
>MNVA01000130.1 GCA_001871325.1 Ignavibacteria bacterium CG1_02_37_35 | reverse complement strand
CTAATGAGGGGGAAGAAAGTGGCATGTTATTGGTTGTTAATCTAGCAGTCATAAAGCTTATTTTTCAATCAAAAAATAAAAGGATCACTCTAATGAAAAAACTTCTATTCCTACTTGCGGGTTTGATGTTGTTGGTTGTTTCTTCAACAAAAGCGCAGATGCAAATTCCAAAACCGCATTTGCAAGTTTCGGTTGTTTCATCAATGATGAACTCTTGGTCGGTTGCTCTTAACTGGCCCGATGTTTATGCGGCAATTTACACTTTACCGGATCACTATAATGTATATAAGAAAAAGGGAGCTATTGCCGATACGGGAAAGTTCGAAATGATTTGGATTACTCGCGAAGGTAAATTCATGGATCACAATGTATCACTTGGGAAATCGTACTCCTATTATATCGAGGCAAATTATAGAAATCAACCGGAAGTTTTTTCTGATACAGTTCAAGTTCTGGTTATTGAGGCAAACGATATTATTGCAAAAGTGAACGGTGTGGTTGTAGACGAATCAACTTTAATCCCGCTTAAAAGAGCAAAAATTGAATTTTTGCCAGTCTCATTTATGGCTGGTCCTCCATCCTGGGCAATTACTGATTCTATCGGCTCATTCAATCTGAAATTAAGACCGGGAGATTATTTTATCTTTACGGGTGCCGAAGGCTACGTGCCTGAATTCTATGATAATGCTCAAACGATGCAGCAAGCTGCAAAAGTAACTCTTAAAAGCGGAGATTTACTTACGTTCAATTTTGGGTTAAAACAACTTTTACTGCCTGATGTTTTCAGTGTAACAGGAACGGTAAAGGATGCTTCGGGAAACGCGCAAAAAGCTTTGGTTACTGCTGTTATTACAAATCGTAGACCGAATCACATGCCGGATCCGCGAGGACATAGTTTTATTGTAAGAACAGACGAATCGGGAAACTTCAAACTCTTTGCAAGAGAAAATGACACGCTGGTATTGTTTGTTGATCCAACCAACCATGCATTGCAAAGACAATTCTACAACAATAAAACAACTTTTGAAACTGCGGACAGAATTGTTGTAACGCAAGATATTACCGGAATTGATATTACGCTTGCTTCAAAAGCAGTTTATGATAATAGTATTAGTGGAACCATAACTGATTCGGCAACTTCTTCTCCGCTTAAAGCGATTGTTTATGCGTATAAAAAGAAATCGAATATGCATCAGGGTTCAAGAAGTTTTGTTCTTTCTGATAGTTTAACGGGAAGTTATTCTCTCGCAAACCTGGAGCCCGGCACCTATTATTTAGTAGCTGCTTCCAGAGGGTATCGCCCTACATTTTTTAATTATGATGGAACCCAGACACTCAATTGGAGAAATGCGGATTCGATCATTGTTACAGAAAACGGTAAGATAAGCGATATTAATTTCGCATTGCGCAAAATAAATGCTGCGGGGAATGCTATTGTTTATGGAAATATTCTTGACGCTAATGGAAACAATGTTGAAGGCGCGGTAGCTTCATTACTCAATGATAATGGAGAAGTTGTAAACGCGACCATCTCTGATCTCGACGGATCATTTATTATGGAAGGACTTTCTTCCGGGAGCTATCAATTAAGCTCATCCGTTGTTGATTATAATAGCGCCGAAGCAAGTAACGTTACCGTGGAGACAACAAACAATTATGTTAATGTTGATCTTGTATTAACCGAGGACGCATTAACTTCTGTTGAAACTTCAACGAATAATATTGTTACCAACTACGCATTAAGCCAGAACTATCCGAACCCGTTTAATCCCAGCACATCGATCAGTTATCAACTTCCTACAAGCGGACTTGTAACGATAAAAGTTTACAATGTTATCGGAAAAGAAATTGCAACGTTGGTAAATGAATATCAACAAAGCGGAAGTTATTCTAAAGAATTTTCAGCAAACGGATTAACCTCCGGCGTCTACTTCTACACAATTAAATCCGGAAATTTTACCGCAACTAAGAAAATGATTTTTCTAAAATAAAAATGTATCGCTCCCGTATAAGGGAACGAGTTTAAATACTTATAAACAAAAAAAAGGAAAACAATAATGAAAAACTCAAAAAAATTCTTGCTGAAATTTTCTTCAGCAATTTTTATTCTGTTCTTTGCATCTTTTATAGGATGTAAGAATTCTCCTACCGATTCGGTAGTGAATACTGAACCGACGACCGACAAAGCGGCGTTAGAAAAAATAACCCTTGAAGATTCTGCTCTCTCTTCGTTTGAACTAAATTATAATGAAGAAGGGATGATGGATATGATGAGTCCTATGGGTATGGGAAAAACTACATCAGAAATTTTCCCGGTAAAAGTCGGCAGAAAAATTACATCGGTTACAAGAACCTTCACAATCACTCAGCTTTCGGATACAACCGCTGAAGGGAACTTAGTCCTTGTCTTTACCGGAAATCTTCTAATCGGGGTTACGAAAGATCCTTCTATAAAATCAATTGATACGGTCATCTCTAAACCGTTTGTAACTACCGTTGAACGGAATGTTAAGTTTGTTAAGGTAGCGAATACTAATCACCCGCTACAAAATTGGAGAATCTCCGCATCATCGTTAACGAAAGGCGGAACCAACAGTGCTAACATATTTATTAAAAGCATTACGGTAAAACTTCCTTCCGGCGATGAAATATTGATTACCGATCCTTTGAATTATTACCTCTCTCATGGATTAGGGAGGATGAAACAAATTCCTATCGTTTCTCAAAATCAAGATGTTACGGTTGAAGTTGAAATTCATAGTGCCTACGCAAGTGAAGACTTTGTTTCTTTAACTTATGGCGCAGGGTTTCATAATAAGATGAATCGCGCAAAGAGAAAATTTGTATTGCTTTCAGATGATGGTCTTGGAAATAAAGTTTATTCTCAGACCTATAGAGCAAATTCGTTTATGGGATATTTCCACGCTGTTATTGACGCAATGCCAACACAGGTTATAAAAGATGATACCGCTCCGGTTGAATCAAGCGACTGGGGATTTCCGTATATAGTTAAATAGTTCTTTCAAGTAATGTTGTGGAAGACGTTACTGCAGGTTATGCCTCTTCCTGCAGTAACTTTTTTACTAGTGTTCTTAAAACAGTGTAAAACATTCGACTTTTGTACTAACAATTATTCTCTTATTTTTCAGATGCAAAACGTGCAGCAAACAAATTATTCAATGAAAAAATATTTTCAACATAGTCTTCTTCTTCTTTTTACGGCTTACTTTTTGGGATGCGGAAAACCGGGTCCAACAGAAGTGGTTAATGATATTCCAAATGATCAGGAACCGCTGCAAATAGAAGTGCTTGCACAAAATCCGGAAGATGCTCTCTATAAAGGGACGTATGATTCAACGGGAATGCTCAATCAAATGCCGCAAGCGGAAACATTTCTGTTTATCAGCAAGAACGTAGTTTCGGAAAAATTTCTTTCGATTGGATATGATGTTGCTCAAGTTTTCTTTTTTGATAAATCCCATCCTGTTATGTTACCGAATGGAAGAATGTTCGGCTTTAAAATGAAAAAAGTTATTCCGCCTAAAATAAATTCCGTTCAAACAAAAGAAGTTCCTCAGCATATTCGTTTTGGAATGGGTGCTTTTGTGAGAGATACTGTTCTTGGTTCAAAGTATATGCTCAGCAGAACAGGAATTTTGGGCGACTCTCTCTCATTACACTATAATTCTTCAGTAAAGTTTGAATACCGGGAAAAGATGATGAGTCCCCCGATTGCATTTACTGTTGACATGCCGGAACAAATTATCGGGAAAGTATCCGTCACGCAAAACAATAAAGGAGAAAAACTTTTATTGCTTGAATGGAATAAGGGAACGAAAGATTCGGTTGAAATTATTATCGGCGGAAAAATTAAAAACGAAAAAGCTGCAACTGCATTTTTTAAACTTCGCGTAAAAGATAACGGACAGTTGAAAATTGCTCCTCAATTAATAAGAGCTATTCCGAAAGGTCAATTTGATAAGTTATTCTTTTCGTTTGTCAGAAACGCGGTGTCCCGCCGTGTTGAGCAATCACTCGAATTTTTTACACTAATTCAGAACACTCACAGCATTATTATAGATTATCCTTGAGAAAAGCGGCAAATTACTTTATACTTTTTTTTTATATTTTTTTAAGAGAAGGAATCGCACAAGAATCTTTCTCTTTAAATGGATTTAAAAGTTTTATGAACAAAGATTTTATCTCTTCGACGGAAAACAATGCCACCAACTTTTCATCGGTGAAAGATGTGGCGATTGGAGTTTTGTTCGGCGCGGAGCTTACCTCTCCAACCGCTTCAAATTTGTACGCATTCGGTATTGCTAAAACATTCGGAGGTTCGAATATTTTTCTGCGATATTCTCCGGGATTCTTCAAAGAATTTACTCTCTTAAAAAATCAATCTATTGTCGGCAGCGACTCTTCCGCTATTTCACTCAAAACCGATTTGAAATACCAGGAATATTTTTCTGCCGGATATTCATATAAGATTAGCGGAAAACTTAGCGGCGGATTTACCTTGAAATATTTTAACGAAGAATTTAGCCAGGATGCAATTGGCGCTGTTTTTACTGACTCTTCTCTTTCTCTGATCAGGAACAACGAAACCGAATCAATGAAGTTGTGGAATGTTCAATTTGGCTGTGATTATCTTTTTACCCCTTCGCTTCGTTTATCACTTTCAGCTTCAAATTTTTTTAATATGAAAAACGGTTCACTGAGCGAAACAAATAAAGCATTCGAATTGCGCACTCCGAAAAATTTGCGTATCGCTCTCTATACACAACCATTGCAGTCTGTTGAAGTGAATCTTCTTTATGAAACTTTTAAAGCGATGCAAGCTTCGGTTGGGAAAACTTTTTTGTTCAATAAATTTTCTTCTTCGTTAGACTGTACATATTTTTCTGATTTTTCGCTCAACGGAATCCAGCCTTCATTATCCCTTCAGTATGGAAATATTTGCGCTGCTGTTACTGGAGTAATTTATTTTTCAAACATTAAAAAAACGTCTTCATTGTCGGACCTCACCGCCAACGGAATTACCAATCTTGTGCACAATAAGTACAGCAGCAATAAAGTAGCCTTTAACCTTTCGTATCTCTTAAATACGACGCAAGAAAAATTAGTGCAGTTTGTTGATGTAACGGTTGCAAATTCGCTCTTCCCCACCTTCACCGAGCGTTTTGTTGATGAACCTTTCGCAGTTGCCCGGGTAGTAAATTTATCCGACAAACCGGTTTCCGTTAAGCCAAGCAGTAAGATTGATAAAATTAATTCCGAAGTAATTTATTCGCCAAATGTTTTGGTACAGCCGAAAGATACTGTTTCCATTCCGTTTTATACAGTTGTTTCCGAATCGTATTTCACCGCGAATCCGGAAATCTCTTTTGTCAATTTTTTTCTTCTCACAGAAAATCGTGATACGGATGACGAAATTCAAAAACCAATTCTTGTTAATTCCTCAAATGCGTGGGACGGTGAAGTAAGTAACCTGCGCTATTTTGTTAAAAAGGATTTTGATTTTTCATCCACAACTGCAAAACGGCTTCTTTCTGCACATAAAAATGAATTGGACACTGCAAATTCAGCACTATTAAATTTTTTACAAGCAAAAATTCTTTTTAATGAAATTATTACCGGCATGCTTTACATCGCTGATCCTCTTGCTTCAAACGATCGTGTGCAGTTCCCGCACGAAACGATTGATGTTAAAGGAGGCGACTGCGATGATCTTTCTGTTTGTCTCGCTTCTTTATATGAAAGCATCGGCATCGAAACCGCCTTTGTTGATTACCGTGGGAATGATCACAGCCGGCACGTGCATCTTCTTTTCAATACAAACCTTTCGCCTGCTGAAGCCGGTTTAATTACTCAAAATGATAAGAAATATTATGTAAGAAAAAATTCACTCGGAGAAGAAAAAATTTGGATCCCGCTTGAAACTACAGAACGTTCCAACTTTACAAATGCATGGGAAAAAGGTGTTGAAAAGTTTTCAAACGAAGCGCTCGATCAATTGGGGCTTATTAAAGGGACTGTCCAGATAATAGAAATTTATTAAACTTGATTAACGAATAGAGATACTTATGAAAAAGATAATGATAATGACCGCAATTTTAGCTTGCTCTCTTTTTGCACAATCGTATAAAATTGAAAAAGTTCAAGGCACAGTAAAAGCGTTGATAGGAAACAGCGAGCAATGGGTTGATGTAAAAGAGGGAACGATGGTTTCTTCATCCACTGTTTTAATGACGGATAAAAATGCTTTGATCGTACTTTCCGGTAGAGGAATAAAATTTACATTAAAACCTTCTGCGGCTTTGTCGGTTAACAGCTTAAAGCGAATGACGATAGATGAACTATTGCTTGCACTTGCGATGGAAGAAATCCTTTCAACCCCCGCAAAGAAAAAAGATAATAAAAGCATGAACACCGCTATTTACGGCACGAACGAAAGCGGAGCCAAAACTGCTGCGGTTCCAACAAACTTACTTGGCGATTTGAAATTGAACGGCGCACGCCAGCTTGCGGAAAATGGTTTCAAAGAAACCGCGATTTTAACTGCAAAAGAAACCTACCGGAAATATCCGGACACACAGAAAAATATTTTAACGCGCATCTACTTTGCAGAACAGATGATGCAGCTTTCCCTTTTTGATGAAGCGTTAGCTGAATATTCGCAAATACAAAACTTACCGTTAAATGATCCGCAAACAAAAGAGGTTCATGAGAAATTAGATTTTCTTAAAAAGAAACTTTCGGGAATGTAATTGGAAAGGGAAGAGAATTATTCCGTAAAGACGGGGCATGCCCCGTCTCTAACTAAAATCTAATTATTTTCTTGCCGTTTTGTGCAGAATACTTGTGCTGATTATATAAAGAGACGTGGTTACTTTAACAAAATCATTTTACGGCTTTGGACAAAACTGCCGGCGCGTAAAGTGTAAAAATATATTCCGCTTGCAAGATTGTTTCCTTTGAAATCAATCTTGTAATTGCCTGCCGGTTTTTCTTCATTCACTAACACCGCGACCTCATTTCCCAGTACATCATAAATTTTCAAAGTTACAAAACTGCGTACTGCTAACTGCCAACTGATGACTGTACTCGGATTGAACGGATTAGGATAGTTTTGATTTAACTGAAAATTTAACGGACTTGAAACATCGTCTTCAACATCCACAACATCAGCACCGAACCAGCGCATTGCCTGCACCAGTGGAGAGACTCTATCAAATCCATACCAGAAATAACTTGATGGCGGACTATCTAATGATAATGGATCGAATGCCAGAAAAACAATTTTGTTTCCGGCTGGCAATGTCCTATGCGCACCAACGTTATAACTATTTCCATTTATCCCCTTTGCGGTAACATCAACCAAAGTTCCGTCAGTTGTTTCAAATCCATCCAACCAATTTGAGTAGGTTGAGCCTAATTCATACGTTGGATCGATCTTCAACGAATCTTCGTTTAGCGCAATTACTTTAAGGTG
>MNVA01000072.1 GCA_001871325.1 Ignavibacteria bacterium CG1_02_37_35 | reverse complement strand
GACTCAGCAGTTGCAATGGCAGGCATTGACGGCATATTTTCAATCACAACAAATTCATCCAATGGCGACACACTTAAAGCGCAGATTTACAATCCCAGCCATGCAGAAGGCTTCATAAGAAAAATTTATGTTGCAGGCGGAAATGACACAAGCGGTGTTGCAGTAGACGCAGTTCCATTGCTTGCAGATTCTGCTTACATTGATCCAAATGTTCTTGGCGGATTCGCATGGGAAGCTAACTTTCACCCACAAGCAAATGGCATGAATTACGAAGGCCTGAAAAAAGCCAAATTAGACAGCTTGAAAGAAATAATTGCAAGTACCTCTTGGGTGACAGGGGATACAATTACAGCACAAGAGCAGGATTACATAATAAACATTATCGGACAAAAAATTGACCCTTATTTTAAAAAAGCATCATCAAAACATAAAGTTCCGCAGGATTCAACAGTTAATAGTTCACCTTTGGGTTACACAACTTGGATTAAAGATAGTCATGGAGCAGTAGGTTCTATTGGGACTCAGGATATAAATAATGACGGGATAATTGACAGAGCAACTATACGTCTACTTTACATAATAAACATTATCGGACAAGATACTGTTCATAATCCTGCAATTGTGCAGGAAGGCCTTAGCGCAAGAATTGCTCCAGGAGAAGTAGGGTTCACAAGCACAATCCAGCCTAGCCAAACAGTATTGCATAAAAATGGTTCATCACTTAGACAACTTCAGCCAGCAGACATCTGGCTTGTAAAAATAGCGGAAAACTACGCGCCAAAGACAAGCTATTATGCACTATTGACAACTGGCAATCTCCAGCCAGCCTATGATAAACTTAAGAAATAAATTTAATTCTTTTTTTGTGGGGCTGAAACCTTCAAGGCTGCGGTGCAATTATCATTCTTAATCTTCGAGTCTTTAATTTTTATAAATTTCGTTGACTAAATGACGGGATTAATGTAAATTCGTCCACTCAATTGAACAAATTTGCATTAATATGATCAACAGAATACTTTTTGAAAAATTTATCTTATTTGCGCCCTGGAAAAGTTGTTGTTCTTTTAGGGGCAAGACGTGTAGGAAAAACTTTTCTAATCAAAGAAATTATGAAAAGGGTTTCTGAACCTTATCTTTTTTTAAATGGAGAGGAATTTTCGACGCGTGAACTTCTCGAAAGAAGAACGGTTAAAAATTACCTGGCTGTGTTGGGGGATAAAAAACTGCTCATTATTGATGAGGCGCAAAAAATCCCGGAGATTGGAAACATCTTGAAATTAATGGTTGATGGAATTGATGACCTAAAAATAATCGCGACAGGGTCCTCTGCTTTTGATCTTCAAAATAAAGCGGGCGAACCATTAACCGGCAGAAAAATTACTCTTAACCTCTATCCTTTATCAGAAAAAGAACTGTTCGTCTTGTAACCGATTGTAAACAGGAAGGATAATTTGCAAGCCAGGTTAATCTTCGGTAATTACCCTGAGAGTTACAATCTGAATTCTTTTGAAGACAAATTAATTTATCTAAATGATTTAATTACATCGTATTTACTGAGAGATATTCTGACTTTTGAAAACATAAAAAATTCGTCAAAATTAATAAATCTGTTACGACTTATTGCCTTTCAAATCGGAGGGGAAGTTTCTTTACACGAACTAGCAAAACAACTACAGCTAAGCAGAAATACGGTTGAGAAATATCTTGATTTGTTAACTAATCCTTCGGTGAGTTCTCCTGTACGCTGATCTTCTTTAAGAACGATGGCAACAAGCATTCCCGCTTTAATATTGGCTCTAACTCTTCCCGCCATTGCCTTTTTTCTTTTTAGTAAAACCTAAGCGTTTAAACCACGAAAGCTTTTCGTTCTTCGGAGTTCCTTCTGATAAGGCTGTAGATTTATTTTGACCCGGTTTTTGTTCAGTTGAATTACCCCGCTGATGAACCGTGTTATGTTTTTTATTGTCAGCGCGCTTGAAATGCGAATCACCCGATCTCTTCTGATAGCGATCCGAAGCAGAAGGATCATTTCTCCACGCGTGGGATTTATGTTTGGTTGCACCTGTTCCTGTAGAATGAGGTTTGTCGCTCTGTTCCGATTGCGCTTTGGGAGAAGAAGATTGATGTTCCGTTTTGTTTTGGGGATCGTTAGTTTTCTTTCCAAACGGCTTTTGGCTGTTTTTATATTTTGGATAACCGTCACCCCGTTTATGTTTTATATAATGGGGAATCTCTGATGTAACCTTTTCATTATTTTTATCTTCGGGTGTTCCCGTCTGTCCGGTAGTTCGTTTGTGTTGCTGGCGTTGATCGTTTTGATTTCTTCCTTGCGGTCTGTTTGCAGTAAACTTATTTCGCGCAGGCTGATTGGAGCGATTCCCTTGTTGTCTTCTCTCAACCGGACGCTCAAATTTCTCATCCGCCGATCTGATTTGAGCAAAAGGATAATCGCTCATTTCGGGAATGGGCGCTTTAAGAAGTTTATTAATATCCTTCAAGTATGCGCGTTCTTCAACATCGCAGAAAGAAAGAGCAAGTCCGCTTAATCCGGCGCGCCCCGTTCTTCCAATTCGATGAATATATGAATCGGGAATATTAGGAATGTCATAATTAACAACCATCGCAAGCTGCTCAATATCCAAACCGCGGGCGGCGATGTCGGTGGCAACTAATATCCGTATCTCCTTATTCTTAAAATTTTGCAGCGCACGCTGTCTTGAGCTCTGTGCTTTATCACTATGAATAGCATTGGCAACTATACTTGAAGTTTTTAAAAACCTTACAAGGTTATCAGCTCCGTATTTTGTACGTGTGAATACGAGTACTGAATCAGCATTACTCTCCCGAAGTAAATGGAGCAAGAGTCTCTTCTTATCCGGTTTTGCAACAAAATAAACACCTTGTGCTATTGCATCTATTGTGGGAGATTCAGGCTCAATCTCAATGGTAACCGGTTCGTGTAAAAAGCTTGAGGCGAGTTGAGCAATTTCAGGTGCGAGTGTAGCAGAGAACAGTAAGTTTTGTCTTTTCACCGGCAGCGCTTTAATTACTTTTTTAATATCGTGAATGAACCCCATATCCATCATCCGGTCGGCTTCATCTAAAACAAATATTTTTACTTTGCTAAGATCAACCACTTTTTGTTCGAGTAGATCCAACAAACGTCCCGGAGTGGCAACAAGAATGTCAACTCCTTTTTTCAATTTATCTGTTTGAGGTTTTTGCGGAACTCCGCCAAAGACGACCGCACTTGTTAATCCGGTGAAACGTCCGTAAGTAGAAAAACTTTCTTTTATCTGCAAAGCAAGTTCACGTGTGGGAGAAAGAATTAGTGCTTGAATAGAAAAGCTCAATTGGGTATGATCTTTTTCTGCAGAAAGCATTTGAAGGATAGGAACAGCAAAGGCAGCGGTTTTGCCGGTGCCGGTTTGTGCGGAACCAAGGATATCGCGTCCTTCTAAAATTACGGGGATCGCTTGTTTTTGAATAGGCGTAGGAATTTCATACCCTTCAGCTGCTAACGCTTTTTTAATGGGACTAATAATTTCTAATTTTTCAAATGACATCGGATAAAAATCCTATAATTAGGTCATTAATAGACGATGTTGCTCTGATCTGTATAGTGACCTGGTTAATAAATGTGCCGGGAAGAATTGCAATCAATGAAGATGTTTAAGACTCTTTCTGGTTTACGGATGCAATTTAGGCTAAAGCGATGAGACTACAAACTGAATAATTTACCGTTAATTTCCCTGCCTGGTGTTCCATCGTGAAAACCTTGGTGGTTCTCCTAACACAAATCTTTAAGTGATTTCTTAAACTTTCATCAATTTTTATTCAAGCATAATAAACGTTAACGGAACCTCTCTTTTCAAAGAGTTCAATAAAAACAATGTTTTTTTTGTTCAAAAATATTACCCGGTTTTCTTATGGGCACCTCTAAAATCTTGCTAAGAAACCTTCAAGGTTTTTATTTTAGCTAAGTTCGATAAAATTTTAACATAACAAAATATGGTAAAGATAAACCTTGAAGGTTTTTAGAGATGCCCTTATAAGGTTTAGAAAAAGACCATGCACCGTGTGAATTGGATTAGAGTGAAATGCCAACCTGGGCTGCTATTAAAAACCGCCCTCTCTTTTCCAGAGGAAAAAACGGAGCTAATTCTAAACCCGCAGTAATAGTTTTGCTTAAATTGATTCCAATCATTCTCGTCATCTCAGCTACATTAAAGAGTAAAGACAAAGCAAAACCGCCTCGTCCGGCATTAACATCAATGGGAGAATTTACCCCATACGTCCCTATTCCGAAACTAACCGGGAATCGAAGCCCCGTTATTTCGTTCACATAATAGAACCGTAACATCGCGCTATAATTTCCGTATTGTATCGTGTCTTTTGCTTGCGAGTCGAACAACACTTTCGGTATACCGAGTGAGAGCCCAACTTCAATCTTCGGACCTCTCACATGGAAATAGCGTGTGTAAGAGTTTGAGCGATCATAGCCGCCGATTTTTATCGTGTAGTCAGGTTCTATGTTAATCTTGATGATAGCCCAAGCAGGCAGGGAGTCCACATTTATCTGCACTTGACCAAATTCATCCGACTTGACCGCGGCATATGGACCATAAGCTCTCCGGTATTGGATTAACATAGAATAGTCACGATCCGGATCGTTGTCACTTCGAAAAGTCAAGACTCGCCGTTCAAAAGTTTGTCCGATAGTTCCATCACGTAACTGTATTGTCGTTCTAATGGTAACAAACTGAGGACCCATTCCCATCCCAATACTATCACGCCGGAATATCACACGAAGCTCTCGTATCTGAGAAGGGTCAAGGGTTACAGCCGATTGCTGATTCTCCCCTCCGGAGTCCGGCTCAATGTATACAAACCTGCTTATCCTTTCGATGACCTGGTGTTCTGCGACATTAACAACACAATCGGTCGCATAAATATAACGACGTCCTCCAGCATCCTTTATCCTAAGTCGAACTCGATAAACACCCGGTGGACAAGCTTCTGGAATAGCAGCAATAAATAAGTTGTTGTCTGTGGGTATTAAACTTGTCTCTTCCATGATCAGGATTGGAGTTGCAATAGCTGTTGCCCGCTTGCTGTTTCGCTCAACTTTTATTTTAACCGTATCACCGGGATAGTAGACAGGCTGACCAACAGAGAGAATTATAATTTCATTTTCTAGAGATGATCGGATGAGAGTTGGAAATCGCTGTTGGGCTTGCACATTCAACATAAGTAAAACGCTGCAAATCATTTGGACGGCGAATTTGATTTTTTGCATTTTCTTTTTACTGCTTTGTGTTCGTTCTTCTTAAAAGAGAAATTACAGTTAATCTTTTTTCGTGAAAAAATCGTTTAGCGCTGTACCAACAACATCAAGATCATGGTTGAATCCACGTTTGAATTCTTCCCAATCATCTTTTCCTTCGTACTTGTAATCACGTATTTTTTTCTTCAGTTCAATATTTCTTAGTTCCAATTTCACTACTTCTTTTTCGTATTTGACTTTGAACCTTCCTCTTGCTGTTTGTATCTCGGCTTTGAATTCACCGATTCTATTCTCGTTTGTCCGGATTCTGAATTCAGCATCCTTTTGGAATTGTTGCCATTCCTTATCATACTCAGCTTGAGCCGCTTTCAGATCAGAATTTGCTTGTTGAACATTCTCTTTAGCATTTTCAACTTTTTTTTCTCGGCTGTAGTCGCAGCCGGTAACTACACTTCCTACAACCAGTATTAATACTGTCACAAAGAAATAATAAGTTCTCATAATTCTCCTTTTAATCGGTTAAAAATATTTATGTACCCTTCAAGAACCATGAAGGAACCTGCAGATTCGGAAGCGCCTTTATTTCTACTGCGATCAAGCCGTTAAATTTTCGAAATAATTTTGCGTAATTCTTTTTTAGTCTTTCCAAGTTTGTTCTGCAATCTTCCAACCAATTCATCTTCTTTACCGTCTTTCAAAAGTAAATCGTCATCCGTCAGGTTTGCGAATTGTTGTTTAAGTTTACCGGCGGTCTCATTCCAATTTCCCTTAATCGTCAGCCAATTCATTTGATACTCCATTATTATTTTGATTAATATAATTCTTTTGAAAGTTTTTTGATCTCGATAACATGATAGAGAGAACTATGGATTTGTTCAATCGGGCAAAAGGATGAAAAGGGAACTACATCTTTCGAGCGAGGAAAGTTTTTACACATAAGCATTTTGTTTTTCTATGACCTCGGAGTGTTTAAAACAAATTCATTTCAGAAACTTAGAATGGAGGGATACATTTCCCCTGCACATCAACAAATTGCGTTCATTAAAATCCAACAGCATCGCATTCTCAATGATAAGGGCATCTCTAAAAACCTTCAAGGTTTATCTTTACCATATTTTGTTATGTTAAAATTTTATCGAACTTAGCTAAAATAAAAACCTTGAAGGTTTCTTAGCAAGATTTTAGAGGTGCCCATAAGTGATCAAACCTGTATTGCACGAGAAGATGGGACTGTTATTGGGCAGCGTTTTTATTTTGTTCTTTTTTCTTCATGAAAGCCGAAACCGCATCGAATTTTTCAGATCCAAGCAATACAGAGAGCCAGCGTGTGCTTTCATTACTTTCAAATGCAAACTTCAATGTCATCGTAAGTGGTATTGAAAGAATTGCACCGATAAAACCAAGCAGGCTGCCCCAAAAAATCAGCGAGACAAAGACAACCAAAGTAGAGAGACCAAATTTTCTGCCCATCAGACGTGGTTCAATTACATTCCCTATGATGAATCCAACGAGCACATTACCGGTAATTACAAGTACAGCACTGCCTGTTCCTAATTGCACGAATGCCAAAAGCGCCGCAGGAATTGCCGAGATTACCGCACCGATATTGGGGATATAATGAAGAAGAAATGCAAGAAATCCCCAAAGAACAGGGAATTGTACTCCGAGTATGTACATCCATGCAGCTATTAGACTCCCGGCAACCAGGTTTATGATAGTTTTGATAACCATATAGCGTTTCATATCAACAACAAATTCTGTGAACCGGGGAAATACCTGCTTAGGGTCACCAAGAATAGCGCGGAGTTTCACGGGAAAGCTCGAAACTTCAAGTAAGATAAACGTTACGGTGAGTAGGATTAAGATAAGATCGGAAAGGACAGAACTTAATCCTGAAAGTAAGTCGGCGGTATGTCCCATAATTGCTTCAGGGTTGACATACTCCAGGAGAAATTTTTCCGTTCCAACAATTCCTTTGCCCGTTAACAATACGCTAAATTCTAAAACCTGATCTCGAATCCGAGATTGTAATAAAGGTAATTCATTTGAAAAACTGCTAATGGAAGCACCAATTTGTGCACCGATCAAAAGTAAAATAATTATCATGCCAGCCATAACAATCAACACGGCAAATGCAGATGGAATGCGTTTTTCTTTTAGCCAGAGAACCGGCGGGGCTCCAAGAAGCGCAAGAAAAAAAGAAATAAGGAACAAAACAACAATTGATTGTGCAAAATTAATCCCTG
Organism: Ignavibacteria bacterium CG1_02_37_35; assembly: GCA_001871325.1. Classification (GTDB taxonomy): domain Bacteria; phylum Bacteroidota; class Ignavibacteria; order Ignavibacteriales; family Ignavibacteriaceae; genus UBA1563. The sequence continues at coordinate 4,646 of MNVA01000072.1, read as the reverse complement.
CAATTATTACAACGAGCGCAGCTCCACTCAAAAGGAATTGAGTTCCGCTTAGCGAATTATTTGTTTTATCCATGCATTGACTTCGTGTGTAAGTTATAGTGCCTTGCGTCCATTAATAATTCTTACTAATACCATGATGACTGCAATTACCAAAAGAACGTGAATAAAACTCCCCATAACCGGGAATGCAACCAATCCAAGAAGCCACAAAACAATGAGAACAACCGCGATGGTAAACAACATTGAAGTATCCTTTCAAATTAAATTTTCATGTTTTAAATACTCCGTAAAAGTAATATGAGGAATGAAGTAATTCAATCGGGCAAAGGGATGAAAATAGAACTACATCCTTTGGATGAATCTGATCATACTATTTCCTGGATTAGTGATAAGAGAAAAAATATGAGCAAAAAACTGAAGAGCAGATGTTGTCACAAAACTATTGTTTCCAAGGCTATAGCAAAGTTCCTATTGCAATAATACCGGAAATAATAATTAAAATGCCGGCAATTTTGTTAACCCATCCTAGTCCAATTACGTCCAATTTATTTCTAAATAAGGTAGCGCCGGAACTGAGGGAAAGAAACCATAAAAAAGAACCCGCAAAAACTCCTGCAACAAGAACAGATGCAGCGAAAAAACTGAGACCGTTCCCCAACCCGAGCGCTGCGAACACAGCAAGAAAAGCAAAAATTGTTAAAGGATTAGTAAGGGTAAGAAAAACAGTGGTGAAATATGATCTGAGTCGCCCACTGTCCTGGATTTGAAATTTAGGATCTTTGGGTCGTGTGAGAAATGTCCGAATTCCAAGGAATAGAAGAAGAGCTCCTCCAACGAGTCTAATCCAAATTCGATGACTAAGCAGGGTATCTGAAATAACCGTAAGTCCAAAAGCGGCAACAGAACCATAGAGTAAATCCGCAGTTGCTGCCCCGAGTCCAATTATTAAACCGCGCACCCGTCCTTCGGTAAGGGTTTTGCGGATGCAGATAATCCCAATCGGTCCGATCGGTACTGCCATCGCAAAACCAATGATTATTCCTTTAAGAAAAAGCATTAGCTCCATATTTTACACTAACTCTTGGTGCTGAAAATATTCCGTATCAATGATACTTTTATGCTAAAACCAAACCAGGTTAAACCCGGTAAGAAGCCGGACAAACCGGAAATCACAAAAAACAATTCGCCGCGGCGAATTATATGAATTTTATTGTTAAAATACTTAATTCAACAATAGAAGAAAATTACGATTTCAGCATATTAAAATTACAAAAGTTGCCGTCCATAAAATAATAGACTTAATTTTGCTGCTAATTAAAAAAAATACCAATTAAGTTTGGACGAATGATTTTATGTTTGAATGAAAAACATTCATCCATTCATTTTCTTTCAGTCGTTCTATCGCTTTAATTGTCCTATTAATAGTCTATCAAAGATTACTTGATCTTGACGGATACGTCCCTAGATTTTTCCCAAGACCGAGCTTGGGAAAAAACCAAAGGAAAAAACGAATAGGCAATATCGAACAAGGAATTTCGAATGATGAAGTTGTAAGACAATCTGCATTCACTTCGCCCGCCTCTGGCGGGCTTGTTCATTATTCGATATTTGATTATCGTTAAGATATTACCAAAAACGATTCTTTAAGTGGTTAGTTGAGTTGACCGTTTTCGGCGGCAGCTTTGAGCTTCTCATTTGCAAAAACAGCAATTTCTACTCTTCTATTCTGTCGTTTCCCGGTCGCAGTATCATTTGAAGCAACAGGATTGCTCTCGCCGAATCCAACAATAGATAATCTTGAAGAAGAAACACCTTGCGCTGCAGCATAATTCGATACCGCTTCAGCTCTTCTCTCGGATAACGTCTGGTTGTACTCATCCGTCCCGTCAGAATCGGTGTAACCGGTTACGAGAATATTAGTATCAGGGTATTTGTTTAGTATCGCCGCAAATTTTTGGATGTTTGTTTTAGCTGCTGATTCAAGCGTGGTTGAATTGGTAGCAAATAATATTCCCGAATCGAACGTAATTTTTATACCTTCGCCAACTCTTTCTATTTCTGCACCCGACATATCTTTCTTCATTTCAGCGGCTTGTTTATCCATATGGTTACCAATCAAGACTCCCGCCGTACCGCCGACAGCAGCACCTATTATTGCGCCTAACGCAGTGTTGCCTGCATAGTGACCAATTACTCCGCCGACAACTCCACCGCTGGCTCCACCGATAACTCCGCCTTTAACAGCGTTGCTCGCACCGCAGCCGTAAAGAAAAATAGACACGGCTAATGTTGAAATTAATAATAGACCTTTTATCTTTTTCACTTTGTTTCTCCTACATTCATTTAGAACGTTTATTTTTTTTGAACATGATCCAATAAAAAATAGAAGCGGCTTTTTACTATGCCGCTTCCATTAAAATTATTTTTGTGTTAAAAATCTACTTTGTTCCCTTTGAGATTAATTTAATCTCAACTCTTCTGTTCATAGATCTTCCTTCAACTGTTTCGTTAGTGGCAATTGGATTTTCTTTTCCATATCCAACTATTTTAAGATTGCTTTTCGCAATGCCTTTGCTTACAAGGTAATCTTGAATAGCCTGAGCTCTTTGTTTTGAAAGCTTTTTATTATAATTAGCAGAACCAATTCCGTCTGTATGTCCGCCTATTTCCCATTTGTATTTTGGATGTTCCTTCATCGTAACTACAATGCCTTCAAGAGCAGCGTATGCGCTCGGCAATAGTTTTGACTTATTAAATTCAAAATTAGTATCGCCACTTAGTACTAATGATTCTGTTTCTTTAATAACAATTACAGTTTCCTTTTTAATTGGACATCCTACAGCATCTACCTGAACACCTTTTGGAGTATTCGGACACTTATCGAGATAGTCCGGGACTTTATCGCCGTCTGCATCAAGCGGGCAGCCATTTTCATCTACTTTTGCTCCGGAAGGTGTGTCGGAACATTTATCAAGATAATCGGCGACACCGTCGCCATCGGAATCAACCGGGCAACCTACTGCATCAACAGCAACTCCGGAAGGAGTGTTTGCGCATTTGTCAAGATTATCGGCGACACCGTCACCATCTGCATCAAGCGGGCAGCCATCTGCATCAACAGCAACTCCGGAAGGAGTATCTGCACACTTATCTAAATTGTCAGCAACACCATCTTTGTCAGTATCAATAGGGCAGCCGAACTCATCTACTGTTACTCCAATTGGAGTATTCGCGCAAGCATCTTCGGAATTGGGAACGCCATCACGGTCTGAATCTTGTTCTCTTCCGAAGTAGTATGATAAACCGGCTGTAATTGTGTACAACATATCATTGTTAGAACCGGATTGAATGTCATCCAACCAATCTTTCGTTCCCACAACAATTCCACCTGTTAGGTTTAAACTTATGCTTTTTGATACTATCATTCTTACGCCAGCATCGCCGCAATAAGTTAACATGTGAGTATAATAATTTCCCGCAACGTAATTGGGCAGCTTATTACCGTTAGCATCCTTTGGATAAAACCAAAGGTTGGCAGCGCCGACACCTACCCACGGATAAATTTCATCACCAAGCGAGACGGTGTAAATCACTCCACCACCATATTTTTCAATTTTAGTTGAAAATTCTTGTGTTGGTTGTAACCAGGGTGATACACCGGTTCCGGAAATAAATCCTGACTCTCCGAAAATTCTCAATCCAAAATTTCCGGCACCAGTGGAAGCAAAATAATATTCCAAGGAGGCTTTGCCGATATAATTCATTTTGCTGTTCCAATAATCCGTACGCCCTAAGGTAACTCCGGCTTCACCGGTAAGAGCCCAGACGTTTGACATGGCATTTGGCTTTGGGCTATCCAAATTTTGTTCACCCAATTCTTGCGCCGGTGTGAATTGAGCAAAGCCTAAAAGCAAGCACGATATGAATGTAATGAGTTTCATTTTATGATCCTTTTTATTAATTAAATAAATAATGCACGATTATTTTCTCTTATTGAAAGAAAAATCTTATTCCTAACCCGGCATCAATTCCAAATCCGGTAGACGGCGTAAGTTGAAAGACCGGAACTAACTCGAGAAATACGTCTATGGGAGTTGCTCGTGGAAGCCATGCTATACCAAAGACTCCTCTAACGCCAAGTGAACCGTCATAACCGCCACCGCTATTGTACCTGCCGCCGATACCGTAATAGAGTGGAAATCTTTCGGATGAATTTATTGCGCTGAATGAGTGCCACAGATAATCCATATGAAAATGAAGACGGCTCTCGCCATTGTAATAATAATTGTCATGAGAAATACGATCACCGCCGACAGCTACGCCAAGACCGAAATCAAATGCGTTGATTCTTGATGTCCAAAGTTTTGCGCTTAAGCCGGTTGGTTCTCCAACAACTAATCCTAAACCAAATCCATGATCTTGTGCTGCAATGGGTTTTGCGAGGATCATCATTAATCCTAAAATCATTCCGAACAAAACACTTTTTTTCATAACATAACTCCTTTTAATAATAGTAAAATATATCTTTTGCATTTTCAGATTCTCCTTGTTTTTTTGTTACGTAAACTTTTTTAAACATGCTACAAGCTATAAGAAGTGTTTAGCTGAATCAATCGGTCAAGAGGATGAAAGAAGAGCTAATCCAT